>CAVBNJ010000404.1:0-2545 GCA_963596755.1 bacterium | reverse complement strand
GCAGAAACAGAACTTCCTGGAAAATAAAGTTTATCTTGGGAGCTATGCTGAAGAATGGTCATTGCGGAAGGTGCTGCGGAGATTTATCTGGCATGATAGGATTCATGCGAAAGCAATGTATCGGATGGCAATAAAGACTTTTGGAAAAGATGCGGTTCCAAATGTTTTTTCTTTCCTTGATTATGATAATTCGAAGATTAACAGATATGGATTTCCAGTTAATAGCAGTGAAAGTGAATAATTGGAATTAGGATTTGTGATGTGCTGGAAGCTTTTTCAAAGGGAAAAACGTTTATTGCTCATGCACCTATCACAGCAAACCTGAAATGGTGATTATTTAATTACATATTCAAACCTATAGAAACCGATAGTTCGTAAATGTTGCTATCGGTTTTTTTATGTTTTTGAATATATTTTCATAGACGGAGTGTCCAGTAATGGCAACGATTTTTTAGAGCGTTTTTAGAGCAAATTTTAGAGCGGAGTTTACGAACATCCGTAAAATGACTTTACGAACACTTTTGAAAAACGGAGAAAAGCATAAAAAAACACCGAAACTCTTGATTTCTCAAGGCTTTCGGCGCCCCTGCCAAGTAGTCGAAGTGACGGGATTCGAACCCACGACCTCTGCGTCCCGAACGCAGCGCTCTACCAAACTGAGCCACGCTTCGATTTTGTTTGTTTTCTGAACTCTCGTCCGTCAACAATAGCTATTATATATGATGTCTATAGGAATGTCAACACCTTTTTTGAAATTTTTTTAATTTTTTTTATTATTGCTTCAAAAGGTACATTTTACGCGGGTTTCGCGGTTTTTCGCGTTCGCCTGACTGCACAGCTTTTGATAAAAAAGAGAAGATATGCGGAATTTCTTTCGGACATATCTTCTCTTCTCATGCTCTTAATTTACCTGATAAACATCCGCATACTGAACGCCGAAGGAAAGTGCCTCGGAATGGCTGCTGCAGAATACGTCTACGTGGCCATATGCGGTTCCGCGGTCTTCTACGGTGTAGATCTGACCGTTGATCATCAGTTTGGTGCCGAACGGTACGCCGCCCATGGCGATGGTTCTGCCGGCTGTCGGCGTGGTTCCGCTTGCGGTGTTTCCGCCGGACCACTGACCGGTGCAGATTGCGCAGGAACAGTATCCTGTCAGTTTAAATCTTCCAAGGTAAGTTGTTCCGCTTGAGGAACTGCTGGAAGTATCTTCTGCCGGTGTGGTGTCCACCGCATCTGTGGAAGTATCTGTGCTTGCGGAACTGCTGCCTGTATTGGCAGAGGATGATGTGCTGGCTGCTGCTTTCTCTGCGGCTTCTGCTGCGGCAAGTCTTGCGGCTTCCGCTTCTTCCGCTGCCTGTTTTCTGGCTGCCTCAGCCTCTGCTGCCTGCTGTGCTGCGGCAGCGGCTGCTGCTTCCTCTTCTGCTTTCTTCTGTGCCGCAATCTCCTCTTCTTTTGCCTGACGGATCAGATCGTTGATTGCGTCTGCTTTGCTGTTGATTTCATCGACCAGTGCGCTCTCGCTGGATTTTGCATCGTCCAGCTCTGCGGTGTAGTTGCGGAGTTCCTGGTAAGCTGCTGCGTACAGCTCCTGGATGGCTTCCTGCTGATCGCTGCTCTGCTGCTGCAGTTCTACGATCGCTGCCTGCTCTTCCTGCACCTGTGCTTCTTTTTCTTTTACCTGGTCTACCGTGTCCTCATACTCCTGCATGAGATCGCGGTCAAAATCGGAAATTTTCTGTATGTATTCTGCCCGGCTGATCAGCTCTGAAATGCTTTTGGAAGAAAAGAGCATTGCCATGTATCCGTTTCCGGAGGAGTTTTCATACATATACTGGATACGGAGCTTCATTGCCTCGTACTGCTCTTCTTCTTTTGCTTTTGCGTCTTCCAGATCTGCCTGAATCTGCACCAGTTCGTTCTGCTTGTCGTCGTACTGGTCCTGAAGTTCCTGCAGACGGTTCTGCAGATCGTCAAGCTGCTGGTTCAGTTCGGAAAGATATTCTTCTGATTGTCCCTTTTTGGAATTGAGTTCGTCAATCCTGCTCTGTATGCTGTCAAGCTGAGACTGTGCGGCAGCCTGTTCTGCCTGAGCATTTGAAATTTTCTCCTTTGTACTGGCACCATAGCATGGCAGAACGGTTGCTGCCGTAAGCACTGTGGCCAAAACCAGGCTGAATAATTTCTTTCTTTTCATGTCGTACACCTCATACTTATTACGTTTTGTTGCTGATTGTCACTCGAATATACTGCGGAAAATGGGTCTTTTTTCTCGCCGTACTTTGCCATTATAACACAAGTATCTCGGAAATGAAAGTCTTTTTTAATTTCTGTTAATAACTTTGTAATATTTCGACATTTTTTATGCAAAAATCGACACCGTTCTTCTACTTTCTCCAGCCCGCCGGGTACTTATTTTTCAGTGTTCCGTTGACCAGTTTTCCCCAGCCAAGGCCGAATCCGTCGACGCAGACCAGCTTCCAGCCAGACGGTGACGCGGTCTCATTCGGCTCTACGGAGATGGTTTCGCCATGGAGATATTTTT
>CAVBNJ010000403.1:0-2550 GCA_963596755.1 bacterium | reverse complement strand
GGATTCCGGGAAAATATACGGTTTTTTCTCTGTCCGTACAATCTGATTATTTTTCACTTTCCGCAGTACGGCGTTTTCGTCTCGTACTTTTACATCAAGCTGATAGACGTATTTTAATTCCGACTTCTTTCTGGCATCGATCGAGCGGCGTAACAGCTCGATTTCCTGCAGATCGTGTTTTCCGATTTTCAGTGTTTTTCTTATTTTCTGTTCCAGTTCCTCCTGCGTATGGGAAACCGGAAGCTTCAATTGCTGTATCCGAATCATGCATCTTCTCCTGCTGCAGCTCTTCCGGCTGCACTTCCGCTGGACCAGGCCCACTGGAGATTATAGCCTCCGCAGACGCCGTCGACGTCCAGGGCTTCTCCGGCAAAGAAAATACCAAGGTGCTGTACCGATTCCAGGGAATCGGTGAGCTGGTCGAGCGTGATGCCGCCTGCACACACCTGGGCTTTTCCAAAATCGGTCTGGCCGGTGATCTGTAAACGATATGATTTGATGGCGCCTGCCATTTCTTTTGCTGTCTTTTTCTTTCCGACCAGAACCGGAATCAGTTTTTCCGGAAGAAGGCCGATCAGAAGCTCTTTTGGAGCTTTATACGGACAGTTTTCCTGCCGTCTGATAAGTTCCGCAGCAAGCTCTGCTTCCGTCAGTTCCGGGAAGAAATCGATCAGCAGTTCTGTTTTCTTTTTCTGCGCCGCGGCACGCACGGCGAACCGGGAAATCTGAAATACCGGGATGCCGGAGACACCGTAATCGGTAAGCTGCAGCTCACCCTGCTCGGACAGAACCTCTTGGTTTTCGATAAGAAGCGTAATCTTAGCACGCACCCGCACGCCCGCCCAGGCGGAAAACTGATTTCCCTTGCAGCGGAGCGGACAGAGCGCCGGCGTAAACGGAACCGATGTGAGGTGAAGCTGTTCGGCAAAGATAAGTGCATCCCCGTCGGAACCGGCAATCTGGGAGGCACAGCTTCCGCAGCATACAATCACGCTGTCGGCCGGATACTGCCATCCTTCGGTCCGTACCAGATAACCATGTTCTGCTGGTTCAATCGCAATGGCTGTTTCCCGCGTCTTGATTTTCACTTTTCGGAATCTGGCCTCCAAAAGCAGCAGATCCAGAACAGACTGTGCCTGCTCGCTCGCCGGATAAAGCCATCCCTCACGGCTCCGAATGCGGATGCCGAGGTGCTCAAAGAACGCTTCCGTGTCCTGTTCGGTAAACTGTTCGAGGATGTGCGCCGCGCGCTCCTTGTTTTCAGTACGGTAACACGATGTATCCTGATAACGGTTCGTGAAATTGCACCGTCCGTTTCCCGTCGCGAGAAGCTTTTTCCCCGGTTTCTCATTCTTTTCGAGCACTGTGACCGCAGCGCCGAGGCGGGATGCCTGGATCGCAGCCATCAGTCCGCTGGCACCGCCGCCGATAATTACCACATTTTTTGCCATTATAATGTCACCATACCGGCATCGACAAGCTTCTGAAGGCTCATCAGAATACCGAATTTTGCGTGCTGCCAGGTAAGACCGCCCTGGAAATAGACAGCGTACGGCGGTTTGATCGGGCCGTCAGCAGAAAGCTCAATCGAAGATCCCTGCACGAAAGCGCCGGCAGCCATGATAACCGGACTGTCATATCCCGGCATATCCCACGGTTCCGGGGAAACGAAGCTGTCTACCGGAGCTGCCGCCTGGATACCCTGGCAGAATGCGATAACGCCTTCCGGCTTTCCGAATGTGACGGCCTGAATAATATCGTGACGGCTCTCGGTTCCGTTCGGAACAACGGCAAAGCCGAGTTTTTCATAAACGTTTGCCGCAAAAACAGCACCCTTTAAAGCTGCTGCCGTAACAGTCGGAGCCAGGAAGAAGCCCTGATAGAACGAGCCGTTCACACCGAGTGTTGCACCGACCTCTTTTCCAAGTCCCGGGGAGAGCAGACGGTATGCTGCATTTTCCACGTACTCTTTCTTTCCTGCGATATAACCGCCGGCCGGAGCCAGTCCGCCGCCCGGGTTCTTGATCAGGGAACCTACCATCAGGTCTGCGCCGACGTTCGTCGGTTCGATCGTCTCAACGAACTCGCCGTAGCAGTTGTCCACCATACAGATGACATCCGGTTTGATGCTCTTGATAAAGGAGATCAGTTCACCGATACGTGTAACGGAGAGAGTCGGTCTTGTCTGATATCCCTTCGATCTCTGGATCGTTACCATCTTTGTCTTTTCGTTGATTGCATTTTTGATGCCCTCATAATCGAAAGAGCCATCTTCTTTTAAGTCTACCTGGCGGTAAGTTACGCCGTATTCAGCGAGAGATCCGACCGACGGGCGGATGCCGATGACTTCTTCCAGAGTATCATACGGTTTTCCAACCGGGGAAAGCAGTTCATCGCCCGGGCGGAGATTTCCGGAGAGTGCCGTTGCCAGTGCGTGGGTTCCGCATGCGATCTGTGGACGGACCAGCGCATCCTCCGTGCCGAAGCATGTTGCATAAACCTGCTCGAGGGTATCACGGCCGAGGTCGTTGTAGCCGTATCCTGTAGTTC
>CAVBNJ010000402.1:0-2579 GCA_963596755.1 bacterium | reverse complement strand
TTCGTTTATGCAGTATAAAGTGCCGACCCGTCTCGATATGGGCAAGCTGCGCGTGGAGTTCCGAAGCAGCTATGAGCCGACCGGCCCGTTCGGTGCAAAATCGATCGGTGAGATCGTCATCAACACACCGGCACCAGCGCTGGCGCATGCGATTTACAATGCGACCGGCCTGTGGTTCCGGGAACTGCCGATCACGAGTGAGCAGATCGCGATGGGAATCGCGGAAAAAGAATGCGAGTAGCCATTCTTTATCTGGCAGCCGGGAACAGCAGACGGTTCGGGGAAAACAAGCTGCTCTATCCGCTGGATGGAACGGCGATGTACCGCCATCTGCTGGACCGGCTCGTCGGGATTGCAGAAAAACATTCGGACTGGGAGCTTCTGGTTGTGACACAGCACCGGAAGATCCTGGAAGAGCTTGCGCCGCTGGCGGAAGAAGGCAGACTGCAGACGGTGTTTTCGCCGGACAGCGAAAAAGGGATTTCCTATACAATCCGAGCAGGAATTGAGGCGGCGGAGGCGTGGGGAGCGGATGCCTGTGCATGTTTTGTGGCGGATCAGCCGTATTTCAAAGAGGAGACAGCGGAACGGTTTCTGAAACAGATGGAAGCATCGCAGGCTGCGCTTGGCTGTGTGTTCTGCGGTGAGGAGAGCGGAAATCCGGCGTGGTTTTCGAAAACATATTTTCCGGAATTAAAGCAGCTTACCGGCGACCGCGGCGGGAAAAAGGTGCTGAAACAGCACTGGGAATCGGTGGTTCCGTTTCCGGTCGAAGAGGAGCTGGAGCTGAAAGATCTGGACCGCAAACAGGATCTATGATGCGGGACCGCCGACAGGCAGTATGGACAAAATTTGAGATAGTGTGAAATTTGCCGGATTTGGGCTTGCATTTCAGACGAGAAGTAAGTACAATAGGTATAATAAAATTCGGGAGGCTTCAGAAAAATGCAGTTATTGGAAGACAGAATCCGCAAGGATGGAAAAGTACGCGAGGGAAATGTCCTGAAGGTGGACAGCTTTTTAAATCATCAGATGGATGTGAATCTGTTCCGTGAAATCGGAAAAGAGTTTCAGCGCCGCTTTGCGGGAGAGGAGATCACGAAAATCCTGACCATCGAGGCATCTGGAATCGGAATCGCCTGTGTTGCAGCGGAAATTTTCAATGTTCCGGTCGTTTTTGCAAAGAAAACACAGACGAAAAATATCGCCGGCGATGTTTATACCACAAAAGTAGAATCTTTCACCCATGGAAGAGTTTATGATATCATTGTTTCCAAAGAATTTCTGGGAAAAGGCGATAAAGTGCTTCTGATCGATGATTTCCTGGCAAACGGAAAAGCCCTGGAAGGACTGGCAACACTTGTACAGGATTCCGGCGCAGAGCTTGTCGGAGCCGGTGTTGTGATCGAAAAAGGCTTCCAGATCGGCGGAAAACTTCTGCGTGACAGAGGCATTCATCTGGAGTCTCTTGCCATTGTCGACGCAATGGACGATAAAACCGGAGAAATCACGTTCCGGAAACAGTAAGGAGGCGCCGAAATGGCAAATCTGATTGCAAGAATTGCAGTTCTTCTGGTTCTGGCCGCAGCGGGAATGCTGCTGGCCGACCGAAAAGAGAAAATTGATATCAGCGTGTCCCTGCTGCTGTTTCTGGCAGCGGTCAACGTGACATCCTTTTTCAGTATAAGCGACAACCGCATTGCAGTTGTCATGATCCTGACCGTATATTTTCTGCTGTATGCGGGCGCAAAAGAACTGCTGCGTAGGCGGGCAGAGAAGAAAAAGAAATAGACGCAAACCGAACATCCGGCTGCGAGCACCCATGCAAAAAGTGCCGGCCGGGTGTTTTTGTTTGCTGTGAAATAAAAAATAGAATCCAAAATGAGGAGAAATATATGAGACTGTTACTGGCAGAGGACGAAAAAGAGATGGCGCATGCGCTGGAGGCGGTGTTTACGCACAACCATTATTCCGTGGATGTCGTCTACAACGGAATCGACGCGGCCGACTGGGCGGAGAGCGGCAACTACGACGGCATTATTCTGGATATCATGATGCCGGGAAAGAGCGGACTGGAGGTTTTAAGTGAGCTGCGCAGAAAGGGAAACAATGTGCCCGTCCTTCTCCTGACCGCAAAAGGAGAAATAGAGGATCGCGTGACGGGGCTTGACCTCGGAGCAGATGATTATCTGACGAAACCGTTTGCCATGAAAGAACTTCTCGCCCGCATCCGTGCGATGACACGGCGGAAAGGCGAAGTATCGTCAAATACACTGGAATTCGGCGGGCTGACGTTAAAAAGAGAGACGTTTGATTTGGGATATCAGAACGAGAGCATTCATCTTGGCAACCGCGAATACCAGATGATGGAAATGCTGATGGCGAACCCGGGGGCACTGATTTCCGCGGAGCAGTTCATGGAAAAAATCTGGGGTTATGACACTGATGTGGAGATGAATGTGGTGTGGGTCTATATTTCCTATCTGAGAAAGAAACTCCAGTCCCTGCAGGCACCGGTTGCGATCCGTGCCGTGCGCGGACTTGGCTACAAGCTGGAAAAGGTGTGAGAGAAGTATGGT
>CAVBNJ010000401.1:0-2584 GCA_963596755.1 bacterium | reverse complement strand
CTTCGCGTCCGTGCTCCACAAACCGGTGGCAGAGCGAGCTTCCCTCCTCCGGCGGTACGATTTTCCAGAGCGCCATCTCGACCTTCTTCGGATCCTTGCAGTCATGCACAAGTCCGATGCGGTTGCTGAGGCGGATGCAGTGGGTATCCGTCACAATCGCCGGTTTTTTGAATACATCGCCCATAATCAGATTCGCACTTTTCCGTCCCACGCCCGGGAGCTTTAAAAGTGCGTTAAAGTCGTCCGGCACCTGACTGTGGTACTCGTCGCGCAGCATGCGCATGCAGGCGTTGATATCGCGTGCCTTGCTCTTTCCAAGACCGCACGGCCGCACAATTTTTTCAATTTCTTCCGGTGTGGCATTGGCAAGTGCATCAATATCAGGATATTTTGCGTAGAGATCCTCCACAACCACATTGACGCGCGCGTCGGTACACTGCGCGGCGAGGCGGACGCTGACGAGCAGCTTCCACGCCTGATCGTAGTCGAGCGTACAGTCGGCGTCAGGATATTCTTTTCTCAATCGTTCTATGACGGCAAGCGCCAGTTCTTCTTTTGTCATCGTGTCAAACTCCCATTCTTAAAATTGATACAGAAAATCCAATCAGGATCCTTTTTCTCGGGATGCCTTCCGCAGCTGCAGCGGCGTCGTATGGAACCGCTCGCGGAAGAGGCGGTGAAACAGTTTATCATTCGTGAATCCATGCTTTTCCGCCAGCGTGCCGACCGGCAGATCCGTGGCGATCAGGTCGCGGTAGATACGGGAAAGGCGGTAGGAATTCAGATATTCCAGATACGTCGTCTCCATGTTCTGTCGGAAAAACCGGCAGAAGTATTCCGGCTGCAGCGAGACGACATCGGCGACCTCTTTTAACGTAATCGGCCGCTGATAATTTTCCTGTGTATACGTCAGAATCGTGTCGAGCCGCGTCTGTGTCCGGGAACTCATCGGGTGGTGTTCCAGCGGACTCCGCTCCGAAAACTTCGTGTAGAGCAGACTGAGAAACGTAAAAAGCTCCCGCTGGAAAGTCAGCAGATAGCCGTCCGGCTTTTCTTCATGAAGGTGCATCATGGAGAGCAGAAGCTGACGGAGCTGTTCAATATTGCTCTGCACTTCCGGGTCGGGGCTGTCATAGTCGATCGAAAACCAGAGCTGCGTCGGATCGGGCAGATAGTTTGCGAGAAATTCGTCGGGAATCTGCATCAGAATCGAGCGGTTTCCCGTGGACGGACAGCGCGCGGTGTGAATGCGTCCGGAATTGATCAGCAGAAACTGCCCCGGGAGAACCGTCTTTGTGCGGTCGGACAGCGTGACGATGGACGATCCCTCCAGAATATAGATGATCTCCACGGCATCGTGCCAGTGCGGCGGCGAAAAACTGCCGAAATCGTCGGTCACACGAAACTCGATGCTGCGGTTCGGCTGCAGGGCAATATATTCTTTCCGGCTCTGACGCGGCAGCTGATTTTTACGCGGCATAAAAAACTCCTTTTTCTTTGGTGTCAAATCATTCAGGTATGGTGCAGCAATCAGAAACGCCGCACACGTACCATTATCTTATCACGAAACCGCCGAATTGGGTATAGCAATTTTTGTATGAAGTTGTTATAATAAATGAACACAGAGCCGCATGAAAAAATGGCTTCGTGCAAACTCAATCTAAAGAAAAGTGAAGGAAGAAAACGTATGTATCAAGTATGGAGTAACTTTTTAAATCCCGGCCAGATCGCCATGCTGGGAATTGTGGTCACCTTTCTGCTGACCTTTCTGGCGTTAAAGCATCCATTTTCCTTTCTGCCGAGCGATCACGGCAGAGAATTTGCCGTAAACGGCGGCCTTTCCCGCGGAAAACTGCGTGGCGTCGGCCTCGTGATCGTCATCTGTTTCCTGATCGGCGGAATCCTGTTCCTGCCGTTAAGCGCAGAGTATGCCATCTATGCGATCCTGCTCGTCTGCATTATGCTGAGCGGTTACCTCGATGACGCATCCGATACCCCGTGGAGCGATTACAAAAAAGGCGCGATCGACCTGGTCATCTCCATTGTGACGGTCATCACATTCGTCAATTATAATTCGACCACGATTTACTTCGGAAGCATGTCCCTTACCATTCCGAAAGTCGTATACATAATCCTCGGCATCATTCTGATCTGGATTTCCATCAACGTAACGAACTGCTCCGACGGTGTGGACGGTCTCTGCGCAAGCCTTTCCTGCGTAGTCATCTTCGCCTTCAGCATGATTTTCCACGATGCACTGGGCAGCTTCACCGTAGCCAACTACCTGTTCGTGGCAGCGCTTCTCGCATACCTGTATTTCAACACCTCGCCGAGCAGCATGCTGATGGGAGATGCCGGTTCGAGAGCACTCGGCTTCTACATCGCCATCCTTGCGATGCAGTCCCGCCATCCGTTCCTGTACCTGCTGATGGCAGGCGTGATGATCGTCGACGGAGGAATCGGTCTGGTAAAAGTATTTTTACTGCGTTTCCTGAAAATCGCGATCCTCAAAAATACAAGAACACCGCTGCACGACCATGTCCGCCTGAAATACAAATGGTCCGACAGCCAGGTTGTGATCCGC
>CAVBNJ010000400.1:0-2603 GCA_963596755.1 bacterium | reverse complement strand
ATGTAATATTGACACCTGACAATGCTGCGCCAAACCCGAAGAATCCGATTATTGCAGACTTCTTTCGGAATATCGGTTATGCAGATAAACTTGGTTCTGGTGTGAGAAATTTGTTTAAGTACAGCAAGTTCTATTCGGGGAAAGAGCCGGAATTTATTGAGGGAGATGTGTTCCGAATTGTCGTTCCGCTGAATGAAAATTTGCTGAACGATAGCTTGGGTCAAAACGACACCCAAGCTAACACCCAAGCTGTTCCGATCAACACCCAAGGTGAAGGGGATAATGTGGCGGAAATTTTAGAGTTTATGAAAGCATATCCTACGTATTCACAGTCTATGATGGCAAAAGAACTGAAAATGAATGTAAATTCTCTGAAATCTTTAATACGTAAACTTCGCAAAGAGGGGAAAATTGAGCGTATTGGATCATCACAAAAGGGTAAATGGATTGTAAAATGAAGACGGGTGGAATAAAAAAGTTTTAGCAATCCGAAAAAATACTTTGAGAATCAAGAAATCTATGCTACACTGATACTATACGGCAGAAGCGCAGAGCAGGATTTTGCCTTCTTTTTACAAAAAGAGTCCATCTGATTTGATCTGCGTCTGTTAGAATCGTTGTATTGCGAAAATAAGAGAAAGCGGGGACTGTAAGTATGGGTGGTCTGTTTCGGGCGCTCCATCGGACGAAGGTGTTTCGGAATCTGACGGAGCAGGAGTTTGCGTGGGTTTTGTATGATGTGGGAAATTCGGCGTTTATTATGATTGCCTGTTCCCTGATTCCGATCTGGTTTAAGAGCCTTGCGATCGGTACGGGGCCGGGGAAAATTACTTCGGACCAGGCGACGGCGTATTATTCGATTGCGATCGCGATCGTGACGGTGGTCGTGGCGCTGATCGGACCGGTCTGCGGCGTGCTGGCGGATCATAAGGACAAGAAAAAGATCTTTTTCACCACAACGGCGGGCCTTGGCATCGCAGGCTGTGTGCTGAATGGATTTGCGACGAGCTGGGTGCTGTTTCTGGTGATTTATATTCTGACGAGAATCTGCTACAACGCATCCCTGACGATCTACGACTCGATGCTGAATGACGTAACGACCGAGGAGCGCATGGATGAGGTATCGTCCTACGGCTACGCATGGGGCTATTTAGGTTCCTGCATTCCGTTTCTGGCAGCGCTGATCGCCTACATTCTCGGACCGGATATGGTCGGCGTACTGCCGGATTCTGTTTCGAAAATCATCGGTTTCGGTGTGACGGCACTCTGGTGGCTGGTGGTAACGCTGCCGCTGCTGAAAGGGTACAAACAGAAAAATTACGTGGAGACGAAAGCAGTAACGGTCGGCCAGACGTTTGGAAAAATTTTCGGAACGCTGAAGAAAATTGCCGTTTCCGACCGGAAAGTATTCTTTTTCCTGATCGGATTTTTCCTCTACATTGATGGTGTGGGAACGATCATCGACAACTGCATCAACATCGGAACCGACCTCAACCTGAACACCGTCGGCCAGGTCATTTTCCTGCTTGCCACACAGGTTGTTGCATTCGGCGGCTCGCTGTTCTTTGCAAGACTGTCACGGAAAAAGGACACGGTATCCCTGATCCTGATCTGCATCGCCGGTTATTTTGTGATCTGCCTGTATGCGCTGACGCTGCGTACGCTCGTGCATTTTGCCATTCTGGCCTTCGGCGTCGGATGCTTCCAGGGATCGATTCAGTCGCTGTCCCGTTCGTACTATTCGAAGATCATCCCGGCGGAAAATTCGGGAGAATACTTCGGTATCTACGACATTTTTGCAAAGGGTGCATCTTTCCTCGGCTCTGCAGTTATCGCGGCTGTAAAGCTGGCAGGCGGAACCATCAACGTGGCCGTTGCATGCCTTGCAATTTTCTTTGCACTTGGCTTTGTATTCCTGAAAATTGCAGACCGTCAGCCGATGGCAGGTGAAAAGTAAAACAGAATATAGGATGTGATAAGAAAATCTCAAAGCAGGAGGAAATACGGATCTGCTTTGGGATTTTTGCTTTTGACTCCGGGGTTTCGCAATGGGAGGTTTTGTGTTACAATAGTCAATGAGTCGGGCTGCCCGGGATGAAGGGAGCCGAAAAATACGAATCATACAGACAGGATGAAACAATATGGAAAAAACCAAAAAACTGGCGGTCGGCATTCTCGCGCATGTGGATGCGGGAAAGACGACGCTGGCAGAGGGAATTTTATATAAAACAGGCCAGATCCGGAAAGCCGGAAGAGTGGACCACAAGGATGCGTTTCTGGATACGGAGGAGCTGGAAAAAGCGAGAGGAATCACGATCTTTTCGAAGCAGGCCGTGCTGAAACTGAACGAGACGGAGGTCACGCTTCTCGACACACCGGGGCATGTGGACTTTTCGGCGGAGATGGAGCGTACGCTGCAGGTCATGGACTATGCGGTTCTTCTGATCAGCGGGGCGGACGGCGTGCAGGGGCATGTGGAGACTTTGTGGCGGCTGCTGGCGCGGTACGAGATCCCGGTGTTTCTCTTTATCAACAAAATGGACCAGCCGGGAACGGATGCCGAAAAACTGCTCGAAGAACTGCAGAGCCGTCTCTCGGAACAC
>CAVBNJ010000399.1:0-2614 GCA_963596755.1 bacterium | reverse complement strand
TGCGAAAATATGCATCGTACGTACCGCTTTGATGTGACGGAGTTTCTGAAGGCGGGGACGAATGAGATTGTGGTGGAGCTGCATTCGCCGCTGAAATATATGGAGGAGCAGTACGAGAAACGCCCGCTCTGGGGTGTGACGAGTACGATGCCGGGGTACCAGCATATCCGCAAGGCGCATTGCATGTTCGGCTGGGACTGGGGCCCGAAGCTGCCGGATCTTGGCATCTGGCGCAGTATTTATATAGAAGAAATCCAGAATGGACGCATCGAATCGGTGTATCTGCGGCAGAAACTTTCGGAGAACGAAGCACAGCTTACGGCTGAAGTGGAAAATGAAATTTATGCAGGAGCAGAGGAGCTGGAAGCAGTCTGCACTGTGACAGACCCGGATGGATCGGTGATTTATACAGGAAAGGCAGAGGAGAAAGAAAAACAGAAATTCCAGGTTACAGTATCCGATCCGAAGCTCTGGTGGCCGAACGGTTACGGTGAGCAGAATCTGTATCGGGTTTCGGTAGAACTGAAAAAGGGAGACGTCGTGGTTTCGAAGCAGGAGATGAACTGCGGTTTCCGTGATTTCCGGATTGCACGGGAGAAGGACCGCTGGGGAGAGAGTTTCTGCTTCTGCATCAATGGGAAAAAGATTTTTGCCCGCGGCGCGAACTACATTCCGGAGGACAGCATTCTCGGCAAGTGCAATAAAGAGCGGACGAAACAGCTCTTAACCGACTGCAGAAACAGCAATTACAACTGCATCCGCGTTTGGGGCGGCGGTCATTACCCGGATACGTATTTTTATGATCTCTGCGATGAGCTGGGACTTGTCGTATGGGAGGATTTTATGTTTGCGTGTGCCGTATACGATCTGACGGACGAGCTGGAGGCGAATCTTGCGGCGGAGGCAAAAGACAATATTCTGCGCCTGCGCAATCATCCGTCGCTTGGGCTGTGGTGCGGCAACAACGAGATGGAAGGCGCATGGCTGTACTGGGGCATTCCGCAGGATGAGAAGCTGCGCCAGGATTACACAACCATGTTCGAGCGCCTGATTCCGCAGTGGGTGAGAACGTATGACCCGGACCGCTTCTACTGGCCGTCCTCTCCGTCTGCGGGCGGCGGATTCATTGATCCGTGCGGCGAGAACAGCGGGGATACGCATTACTGGGATGTATGGCATGGAAAGAAACCGTTTGAGGATGTCGAGACGAAGTATTTCCGGTTTTTCAGCGAGTATGGGTTTGAGGGCATTCCGTCGAGGAAGACGCTGAGGGAGGTCATCGCTCCGGATCAGTTCAACCTGGCATCGCCGGAGATGGAGAAGCATCAGAAATGCATCGACAACGGACCGGGAAATGTGACGCTGATGTTTTATCTGCTGAAACGGTATCTGCATCCGCAGAATTTTGATGCCGCGATTTATACCACACAGTGCCTGCAGGCCGATTTCCTGGAAATGGCGATCCGTCACCTGCGGAGCCACAAGGAACGCTGTGCGGGAAGTACGTACTGGCAGGTCAACGACACTTACCCGACCATTTCCTGGGCAACGATCGATTACTATGGAAGATGGAAAGGCGCGCAGTATGTTGTAAAACGAAGCTATGCACCGCAGGGCGCGGATGTGGAAGCGGACGAGTGGGGAAAGGCAGAACTCTATGTATACAGCGAAGCACTGGAACAGGAGAAGCTGACGTACCACCTTGCGCTGATGGAACAGGGACAGACACCGATCCGCGAGGCGTGCGGAGAGCTTACACTGGAGCCGTTGAGCTCTGCAAAAGCCGTAGAATGGCAGCTTCCTCAGCTCGACCAGTTCCGCAGACGTGACTGCTATCTGCATTACGAGATCGCAAAAGACGGCGAGGTCATCGATTCCGGAAACCGCCTGCTCGAAATGCCGAAAGCATTCCGCTTCCGTGATCCGAAGCTGGAGACAAAAGTGGAAGAAAAAGACGGCAGAATCCAGATCACTGTAACAGCACAGGAATTTGCCCGGAGAGTCGGCCTGGAATTAAAAGAAGCCGATGTGATCTTCTCCGACAACTACTTCGACCTGCTGCCGGGTGAGAGCCGTGTGATTACCGTGGAAGAAGTACGGTCAGCGGGAAATGTTGATACGAAGACGGTGGAAGAGGAATTGATTGTCTGGAGTAATTACCAGATTGGAAGAGAATAGCGTAATTTATTGAAAAGGTCTGAGCAAAAATCGAGTTGATGTATTGTAATTCGATTTTGTTCAGACCTTTCTGCTTATTTAGAAGAAAATATTATATTGAGAATTTTTTGACTTCTTCCGGGGTAAGATCAATTAACTTTTTACCATGTTTTTTTGCGTATCGGGACAATTCCAGCAGATTTACATGGCAGGATGGAGCATTTTTGTATGGATCGGGTTGTTTATAGTAACTAGGCGCCAATTTTGATTTTTTTATAAAGTTAGGTTTCATTCCATTCATAGTGATACACCTCCAATAATTTTTGCGCTTGTTCTTCATCAATAAAAAATTGATATTGGTGAAGCATGCCTAAATATTCAGCATGGAATATTCGTATATAGTGATTCAGCAATTCTTCGTTTGCAGCAAAACCATGTATAGCACCTTCATATCCCC
>CAVBNJ010000398.1:0-2648 GCA_963596755.1 bacterium | reverse complement strand
ACATGGTACTGGACGTCAACAGCGGCTCCGTCCATGTTGTCGATGACTGCGTATACGATGTCCTTTCCTGCATGAACGAAGGAAAAAATGCAGAAGAGACAGCAGAGGCGCTTGCAGGCAAGTACGCAGAGCAGGATATTACCGAAGCCAGAGAAGAAATTCAGGAACTTGCAGATAACGGCATGCTCTTTACCAAAGACATTTACGAAAACGCCATCGATCAGTTTTCCAACCGTCCGACCGTTGTAAAAGCACTCTGCCTCCACATCGCACACGACTGCAACCTTGCCTGTCGCTACTGCTTCGCAGAGGAAGGTGAGTACCACGGAAGACGTGCGCTGATGTCTCTGGAAGTCGGCAAAAAAGCGCTCGATTTCCTGATCGCAAACTCCGGCAGCAGAAGAAACCTCGAAGTAGACTTCTTCGGCGGCGAACCGCTGATGAACTGGGAAGTTGTAAAACAGCTCGTAGCCTACGGAAGAGAGCAGGAGAAGTTACATAATAAAAACTTCCGTTTCACCCTGACCACCAACGGCGTTCTCTTAAACGACGAGGTCATGGAGTTCTGCAATAAAGAGATGGGCAACGTCGTATTAAGTATCGACGGAAGAAAAGAAGTTCACGACCATATGCGCCCGTTCCGCAAAGGAGCAGGAAGCTACGATCTGATCGTGCCGAAATTCCAGAAATTTGCAGATCTGCGCAACCAGGAAAAATACTATGTGCGCGGAACCTTTACGCATTACAACACAGACTTTGCAGCCGACGTTCTTCATCTGGCAGACCTCGGCTTCAAACAGATCTCGGTTGAGCCTGTTGTAGCGCCTCCGACCGAGGACTATGCGATCCGTGAGGAAGACCTTCCGGTGATCTTCGAACAGTACGACATTCTGGCAAGAGAGATGATCAAGAGAGAAAAAGAAGGAAGAGGCTTCAATTTCTTCCACTTCATGATCGATCTGACCGGCGGACCGTGTGTCTATAAACGTCTTTCCGGCTGTGGTTCAGGAACCGAGTACCTTGCGGTAACACCGTGGGGCGATTTCTATCCGTGCCACCAGTTCGTAGGACAGGAAGACTTCTGCCTCGGAAATGTCGATGAGGGCATCAAAAAGACAGAAACTGTCAACGAATTCAAGAAATGCAACGTTTATTCCAAGAAGGAGTGCAGCCAGTGCTTTGCACGTTTCTACTGCAGCGGCGGATGTGCGGCAAACTCCTACAACTTCACAGGTAAGATCAACGATGTTTACGAGATCGGCTGTAAAATGCAGCAGAAACGTATCGAGTGTGCATTGATGATAAAGGCAGCTCTGGCCGAAGATTAAAGAAAAGAGGAAAATCGCGACATGATGAAGAAGAATCAGAGTATCATCGCGCTTGTCCTGGCAGCCATCGTTACGGTGCTTCTTGGATGGACGATGATCAAAGGATGGGGTCCTACCGGAACCGGTTCGATGAAGAACATCAACCTGGGTCTGGATCTGTCCGGCGGTGTCAGCATTACCTACCAGGCCGTAAAGGACAACCCGACAGAAGAAGAAATGTCAGATACCCGCTACAAGCTGGAACAGCGTGCGCAGCAGTACAGCGAAGAGGCGCAGGTGTATCTGCAGGGCGAAAACCGTATCACCATTGAAATCCCGGGTGCAACCGATGCAACCACCATTCTGGAAGAGATGGGTAAACCGGGAAGCCTGTATTTCATCAAACAGACGAACGATGACGGAACAGAAAACTACACCTACGACAGCTCCACCGGCGAGTACGTTCTGAACGGAAAAACCATCGAAGAGCTCGAGGCGGACGGCTCCGTTGTTCTGACCGGTAAAGATGTGGCAAGCGCAGAGGCACTGCATCAGCAGAACTCCACCACAAAGGCAACCGAGAGCGTCGTTCAGCTGAAAATGACCGACGAAGGAAAAGAAAAATTCGCCACAGCAACACAGGAAGCTTACAGCGCAGGAAAGAGCATTGGTATCTATTACGATGAGAAATTCGTCAGCGTACCGAGTGTAAATGCTGTTATTTCCGATGGTACCGCAGTTATCTCCGGAGGAAACATGGACTGGGATGAAGCAACCAGCCTGGCATCCACCCTCCGCATCGGTTCACTTTCTCTGGAACTCGAGGAGATCAACTCCAGTGTCGTTGGAGCACAGCTTGGATCTGCAGCCGTTTCCAACAGCGTGAAAGCAGGAGCAATCGGCATTATCCTGATCATCATCTTCCTTGCTATTGTATACCGCCTGCCTGGTATTGCAGCCGGATGGGCACTGCTCATTTACGTTGAGCTGAACCTGATTTCGTTAAATGCCTTTGACCTGACACTGACCCTGCCTGGTATCGCCGGTGTTATCCTGTCGATCGGTATGGCAGTCGATGCGAACGTTATTATCTACGCCCGTATCGAGGAGGAGATCGGTGCCGGAAAGACCGTTCATGCGGCCATCCGCGACGGATTCAAGAAAGCAACTTCCGCCATCCTGGACGGAAACGTAACGACTCTGATTGCAGCAGCCGTTCTGTATGCACTGGCAAGCGGAAGTGTCCGCGGATTCGCCATGACACTTGCCCTTGGTATCGTTCTTTCCATGTTCAGTGCCATGGTTGTTTCCAGACTGCTGGTTAACAGTCTGTACGGTGTC
>CAVBNJ010000397.1:0-2676 GCA_963596755.1 bacterium | reverse complement strand
TTTAAAACAGCTCGGAACGAGTTACATGACATCCGAGAACTTCAACAAAATCATGCTGCATCCGCTGACCCTTATTCTGATTTTCGGAATTCTGCTTGTCCTCTTTTTCAGCATGCTGTTTGAAATCTATGCTGTCATGGCGGCACTCGAAGCAGCCTGGAAACGGAAAAAAATCTCCGTTCCGGTGATGATCCTTGCCGGCGGAAGAGGAGCCGTGCAGTTCGTGCGTGCCCGTCCGTGGAGCTGGTTCCTTTATATGGCGGCGAGCTTCCCTTATCTCTGGCTTCACAGCAGCTACAGCGCAATCCGAAGCATGAAGCTTCTTCAGGTATCCCTGACGAAGATTTTCAATGCCTTCCCGGCGTACTGGATTCCCGTCGTGCTGACCGTCGCTCTGGTGCTGTTTTCCTTCGTATTTTCCTATACGATTCCGTTCCGCTGTATGATGACGGAAAAAGAGAAAAACACCCACATGCGGGTGCGCCAGACCCTGGAAAACCGCGTTCTTCGTGAACTCGGCATCAACTTTTCGTTCCAGGTGATGATTTTTCTGATCACAGCACTTTTGTACCTGATCCTCGGAACGGCTGTCGTTGCCTATGCAAAGCTGATGAAAACGCCGTCCACCGTTGTCAGTACCGTCATTGTCTACGGTGACTGGGTCAAATCGGCGATGAGCCATGTCGGCGGAGCACTCGGTCTCGTCGGCAGCATTACGTATCTTTATCTGATTTTTATCCGTTCTTCCAGAAAGGGCTACCAGAAGAGCCGGACGACGAAAAAACCGCGTTCGAAACTGGTACGCACCTTCTGCGGCCCGGTGACGGCAGTGATCGTTACGATCATGCTGATTGCGGGAGAAACGGTTTATGTTGTATATGCCATGCGAGCCACAAGCCCGCAGGCGACGGCTTCCTCCCAGTACATTTCGGTATCGGCGCACCGGGGCGGAGCCAGAAAAGCGCCGGAAAATACCATGAGTGCGATCAAATACGCAGTGGACAGTATGTCCGACTACGCAGAGATCGACGTGCAGGAGACAAGCGACGGAGAGATCGTCCTTCTGCATGACACCAACCTGAAGCGGACAACGGGACTGAATGCCAGCATCTGGACACTGACCTACGATGAGATCAGCCAGCTGGATGCCGGCGTACGATTCAACAAGAAATTCCGCGGCGAGCAGATTCCGAAGCTGGAAGAAGTCATCGCCTACGCAAAAGGAAAAATCAATCTGAATATCGAAGTAAAATACAACGGGCATAACCAGAATATCGTCAAAAAAGTCGTGAAAATTATCGAGGACAATGACTTTGTGGATCAGTGCGTGCTGACATCCATGAACTACAATTTCCTCAAACAGGCCAAGAAAATCAATCCGGACATCAAGACCGGCTACACGATGAAAATGTCCTACGGAGGTCTCGAGGACATGGATGCGGCAGACTTTTTCTCTGTGAAATATACGTATATCACGGAAAGCTTCGTAGAGCATGCACACAGTCTTGGTAAAGAAGTCTGCGCCTGGACGCTGAATTATCAGGGAGATATGCAGCGGATGGTAAACTGCGGCGTGGACAATATCATCACGGACGATCCGGAACTGGTGCGTAAAGTTATCCTCGGAACGACTGACCGAAATCCGGGATTTGTCAGCCTGTTGAGTTATGCATTAAAATAAATGCAGAGAAACAATGGAGGTGGAAAACTTCATGGCAGAGAAAGTAAACATGCCATCCCAGAAGAAGGAAAAGAAGAAAAAGAGGAAGAAAAAACTCCCCTCGGATTTTTATGATTATAACCTGCTGGCCTGTACGATTCTGCTGGTCAGCTTCGGCCTGATTATGCTTTACAGTGCAAGTGCCTACGAGGCGGCGAGTACATTCAACGGAAATGATATGTATTATTTCAGCCATCAGGCAGCATTTTCCGCCGGTGCGCTGGTGCTTGCGATCCTGCTTTCCAGACACGTGGATTATCACAAACCGTGGTTCCACTATCTGGCAGCACTGATTTACTGGGGCAGTATCGCGCTGATGGCGGCCGTTAAATTCACACCGCTCGGCTATGAGGCTTACGGTGCGAGAAGATGGCTCCGCATCGGCGGTTTCAGCATGCAGCCGGCCGAGCTTGGAAAAATCGGCCTGATTATGTATCTGCCGTGCATTATATTGAAAATGGGAAAAAACATGCGCACGATCCGCGCGAAGCTCATCATTCTGCTTCTCGGTGTGATCCAGCTGGCGGCTGCCTGGAAGCTGACAGACAACTTAAGTACCGGAATCATTCTCGGCCTGCTGGCGTGTGTCATTCTGTTTCTGTCGGATCCGGATGTGAAAAAATATATCATCGGCCTGCCGATTGTTCTGGTGATCGGCGCCGCCGCATACGTGGTGCTGAAAAATAATCTGCAGATTTTTGAGACGGCAAGCGGCGGTTTCCGTGCCAACCGTGTGTATGAGTGGCTTTCCGGCGGCAGCTATCAGATTCTGCAGGGACTCTATGCGATCGGCTCCGGCGGTTTTCTGGGAAAAGGTCTTGGCAACAGTACGCAGAAGATCACCACGATTCCGGAGGCGCAGAACGATATGATCTTCTCGATCATCTGTGAGGAGCTTGGCATGTTCGGAGCCATTCTGGTTCTGCTGCTGTTCGGCTATCTCTTATACCGTCTGT
>CAVBNJ010000396.1:0-2676 GCA_963596755.1 bacterium | reverse complement strand
CATACCCCTGTTTCTTTCCAAGGAAATACATTGCACACAGCACAGCAATAATCAGTGCAACAAACGGAGTTCCGAGAAATTCCAGCGCCGGACGAACAGGATCAATCCCCGGGATATATTCGGAAATCGTACTGCAGAGGATCAGCACCAGCGGAACCAGAATGATGCAGAGCACGGTTGAAAATTTCGGAAGATTAGCCTCCTCGGCCTCACGCACCTCCTGAATATTGGAAGGAAGTCCCGTATCAATCCGGCTGCCGATAAATTTCGACCACAGGATTCCCGCAAACAGTAAGGACAAAATTCCAACAGGAACGCCGACAGCGATCATAACGCCAAGATCTACATTCAGCATATTGGCAACCAGCACCGATCCGGCGGACGGCGGAATAAACGCGAATCCGGTCGCCAATCCCGCCAGCAGCGGAATTACATAATACAACGTAGATTTCTTTGTTTTTTTCGCAAGGCCAAATGCCAGCGGGATCAGAATCACAACACCTGCCTCAAAGAATACCGTCGTTCCCACAACCAGCCCTGTGATGCCAAGTGCAATTCCTGCTTTTTTCTCACCGAACTTATTGATCAATGTCTGCGCAACGCACTGCGCGCCGCCTGACACCTCAAGAATGCCGCCGAACAGTGAACCAAGTCCGATCAGCAGGACAATTCCCTGCAGCGTCTCGCCCGCTCCCTTTTCCACGGTGCTGATCAGCGTCGGAACCGGCATTCCGGCACCGAGCCCGATCACCAACGCAGAAGTTAACAGGGATAATACCGGGTGAATTTTGAATTTGATAATCAACAGCAGCAATAACACAATTCCCGCTGCTGCTGCAATGAGAAGCCTTGCCGGCTCTGCCGCAAATACCACTTCCGTCATCTTACTTTACCTCTTATTTCTGTACATATTTATGAATCGTTGCCTTTACTGCTCCCGGTCCTGCGATCATTTCGCGGAACATGCCCTCAATCTTCTCTCCTACGCCGTCTTTGTAAAGATCAGTAAAGAACAGGCGCTCGTTGGAGAGGATCGGGCGGAGCTGGTCGGTGAAGGTTTCCGGTTTTCCGACGACGATATCTTTGAACTGCTCCTGAAGTTCCTCGTTCATTGGATCCGGAGCGAGTTCGAATTTCTCTCCGTTATCATCTACGCCCAGCATGTAGCGCAGCCATCCGGCAATGCCGAGCGGAATGGCGGTCAGGCGGGAGGCGTCGCCGAATTTTTTCACGTATGCTTTGATGGTTTCTCCGAAACGGATGCCGACCATCTGGGAAACGTCAACGGCAAGACGGAGGTTGGTGTCACCTAAGTATTCATTCGGGAAACGGTCGTTGAACAGTTCATCGACGAATGCCTGCGGGGAAAGGATTCCCGGATCTGCCACAACCGGAAGTCCCTCGTCGTAGGCGATCATGCGCGCCATTTTCATCATATCCTTGTTTGTATTCAGCATGTGTGCGAACAGATCATAGCCGAGAACAACGCCAAGCGGGCCGGTTGCGGAATGGACCGGGTTCAGGCAGACGGTTACTTTCATGCGTTCGGACAGATTGACGGTATTGCGGTCTGCCATGTAAACGCCGAAGCCCTTTTCCAGCGCCGGGCGGCCGTTCGGAAAGCTGTCTTCGATGACGAGATACTGCGGTTTCTCTGCATTGACAAACGGTGCAATATACGTTTTCTTTCCGGTGATCACCGGCTGCATCTCTTCCACACCGAGTGCCTCCAGGTCTGCGGCAATCTGCTCGCTTGGACGCGGGGTGATTTTATCGATCATCGTCCATGGGAATGCAACGGTTTTCTCATCGCTTACGTATGCCATAAAGTCATCATCCACAAAACCGGCTTTCTTCCACTCTTCTGCCATCGTGAGAACGGACTCACGCAGCTTCGCTCCATTCTGGGAACAGTTATCCATGGAAACGAGTGCAATCGGATATTTTCCTGCTTTGTAGCGGGTGAGCAGCATGGCAACGAGAACTGCCATCGCGCCGGTCGCCTGGTCCGGTCCGTTCTGGATATCTGCTTCCACGAACGGGAACCAGGTTCCGTCTGCTTTCTGCAGCGCATAACCTTTTTCAGTGATCGTGAACGAAACCATCTGCAGAGATTTGCCTGCAAAGATTTCTTTCAGACGGTTCCACTGCAGCGGATTGGAGGACTGTGCTTTCACTGCCTCGGCAAGCGCACCGAGTACCTTGTACTCACGGGTTCCATCGCCGTGCAGAATGACGTTCAATCCCAGGTTGTCATACGGATCATAGATTTTGTCTACAACATCATAATCAAATGTCTCCACGCAGGTAATGCCGCGATCCAGAACACCATCCTCCAGCAGTCCGTCTGCGATTCCGCCGATGAAAACGCGGAAAATATTGCCGATTCCAAAATGCACCCAGCCCGGCTCTTTCTTTGCCTTTTCGGACACTGCTTCCACATCATATCCCGGAAGTGCAATTCCTGCCTTTTCCCATGCCGCACGGTCTTTGATTCCATTTCTTGTTAATTTCATGTTGATTCCTCCTTGTTTTTCTTTTCGTTCCACTTTTGCTTTTTACTTATGTTTATATCTAAGTTGTAAGTGAATTATATATCTATATCACACAAAATTCTATTGACAAAAAATACAATTTTACATTTTCGTTTTTAGCTATTTTTACCAGCCTTCGGAC
>CAVBNJ010000395.1:0-2681 GCA_963596755.1 bacterium | reverse complement strand
ATATTCAGCTGCACTTGAACATACTGCTCTTTTCCCTGACCAGTGTGTTTTCGAAAGCAGCGTCGGTTCAGCTGAACCGAGGAGGAATCAAAAACCCTCTGTTGTATGTGTTTCTGTTTCTCATGGTAGCAAACTGCGGCGTCTACGCGATTGCATGGCAGAAGGTAATCAAGAAATTTTCCCTGTCGACGGCGTACGCAAACCGCAGCGTCTATCTGATCTGGTCCCAGATCTGGGCAGTGATCATTTTTCATGAGAATCTGACAGTAAAAAATATCATCGGCCTTCTGATTGTGCTGGTGGGAGTAATGGTGGTGCAGCGATATGAATAAATATATGATTTTAATGCTGATCTGTACAATGTTTTCCGCGGTATCCCAGATTCTGCTGAAACAGAGTGCCAACGAGGAACACGAATCCGCACTCCGCGAATATCTGAACTGGCGCGTGATTGTCGCGTATCTGATTTTCGGCGGTGTGCTGCTCTTAAATACATACGCGTATACGCAGGTAGATTTAAAATACGGCCCGGTGCTGGATACGTTTACGTATGTATTTGTTTTACTGCTTTCGTTCGGCGTCTTAAAAGAAAAAGTATCGAAGGGAAAACTGATCGGAAACCTGATTATTATCCTGGGTGTGCTGGTTTACACGCTGCCGTAGGAAAAACAGCGGAAGAAAGGCAACGTCAAAAAAGTCCTGCAGAAGAAAGAAATGCTCTTTTTTCTGCAGGACTTTTTGCATGCATTTTTCTGCGGTTTTAACGGTAATCCATCGGTGACTGGTCGTGATCGCCATCTTCGGAAGATTCACCAGGATATCGGGTGTCCTCTTCGGTATCATCCGAAAGATCCGAAGAGGAATCTACGGTATCGGAACCATCCTCAACGGAGGTGGATTCCGTGGAAACAGCACTGACAGAATCGGTTTCTGTCGTCTCATCTTCGAGTTCCGGGTTGCTGTCGAGCGGCCCCTCGATCAGGTGGTGATCGGAATCGGAGAAGTGATACCATTTTCCATCATCGAGCTGCTGCCAGCCGGAGAGTGCATGACCGTCTTTGTCGATATAGTACAGCTGCTCGCCGTCCGCCCAGAGCTGATGCGGATCGTATTTGACCCATTCATCGCAGGCATAACGGTCTTCCTCTTTAATATAGAACTTATCTCCAACCCAGGTAGGTGTAAGCTCGGCGTCGAGTTCGTCAAAGAAATGGGAGCTCATCGAAAGCTGACGGTTCAGCTCGTCAAAACCGAGCTCTTCAGCAAGTGTTTCTTTATCGGAGAACAGGTTCGTTCCCAGTCCGAGACGGTCGCCGTCGATGACAGCGCCAAGGCTTGCAATCGTTGTCGGGAACATATCCATCGTTGTGAAAACACGGTTTTTCTCTTTGACCGGTGTGATCGGGGAATTTAAAATCGCGTTGTAGGTAGAACGCTGGTAATCCTCGTCGATATTCTCACAGAAGTCGGAGTCCATGGTCAGATGGTCGCCGGAGAGAATAACGGTGGTGTTTTCATAGAACGGCTGCTCTTTGATCCATTCTACAAACTCTGTAACACGGTCACTGGAGCAGTCGATGACCATACCATAGTGGTCATCTCCGTACTGCTCTTCATCACACTGATCGCATTTGTAGCCGTCCTCAAAGTGCGTGGCAACAGTCAGCATACTGAAGTTGAACGGTTCATCGTTCTGGGAAATCTCCGTCAGTTTGTCTTTGGCATAATCAAACAGTTTGGCGTCCTCATAGCCCCACCACTGGTAATAGCCTTCCGGGATCAGTCCCTCGTCGATGGCCCAGTAGTAATCATCCATCTCATAATTGCCGTGTGTGGTGAAATAATTTTTCCGTCCGCCGAAAGCAGCATCGGAGCCCATCATAAAATACTGTTTGTAGCCGGCTTCGTTGAGAACGTCGCCGAGCGTGGAAATCTGAGGGAAGAAGCTGTCCTGATAAGCCATCTCATTTCCCTGAATCGAAAGCTTCAAAGGAAGACCGGAAGTCTGTGCGAACAGACCGCCCATCGTCCAGGTGGTTCCTGTGGTCGGATAAGCGCCGCCCAGTTTGTCGGAGTTGGAGAAATTGATATTATCAAAAGCGAGCTGGGTCAGAGCCGGAATATAGTTGTGGTCGTAAGCGCCGCCGTCTTCTTTATCCGAATACGTGCTTTCCATCGATTCCAGATAAATGTAGATTAGATTCCGCTTCTTTTCCGGGAAGGTGATCGTCGTCTGCGCAGGATTGACGTAATTATCTTCGATTAAAGTGCTGTAGCTGCTCTGACTGTGCAGGTAGGTGTCGACATCCAGTGTTGTCCATACATTATAGAAGGAATAAGAAGAAAGAGCGATTCCAAGCACGATGCAGACAGAACCGAGAATGATTTCCACTTTCTTCCGATGACGCAGGATAATAAAAAGCGCAATCAGAATCGCGAGGACGGCAAAGGAAATCAGGCCGCAGGACCAGACGTAACTCCAGAGCACATCCTTGCTGGTGCCCTCAAGCGGCGCCTTCAGGTGGTAAACAAGCTCTTCCATATCGAGATGCGCCCAGGTGGAAAGCATCCAGCGGGAAGACGTAAAAAGAAGGATCCCAAGGAATCCCAACAGAACGGAAAGAATGGAAAAAATAATCTTTCCAGCGTGCTGTAGTTTTTGGCGAGACACAGTAAATAAC
>CAVBNJ010000394.1:0-2700 GCA_963596755.1 bacterium | reverse complement strand
CGATGGAAGAGCTGGCAGAGTTCTCCGAAAAATGCCATGACCAGGGTATGAGCCTCTGCATGGACTTCGTTATGAACCATACCTCCGAGGATCATGAGTGGGCAAAACGTGCACTTGCCGGAGAGAAAGAGTATCAGGATCGCTATTTCTTCTTCGACAACTACGACATTCCGTCTGAATATGAGAAAACCTGCCCGCAGGTATTCCCGACAACCGCACCGGGCAACTTTACCTGGCGTGAGGACTGTCATAAATTTGTCATGACAACCTTCTACCCGTACCAGTGGGATCTGAACTATGCAAACCCGGTTGTCTTCAACGAGATGGTCAACAACATGCTGTATCTTGTCAATCAGGGAATTGATATCGTCCGCATCGATGCCGTTCCGTACATCTGGAAACAGCTCGGAACCACCTGCCGCAACCTGCCGCAGGTACATACGATTGTCCGCATGATGCGTATGATCACCGAGATCGTCTGCCCGGGCGTACTGCTGCTCGGCGAAGTTGTCATGGAGCCGGAAAAAGTTGTTCCGTACTTTGGAACCCTGGAGAAACCGGAGTGCCACATGCTGTACAACGTAACGACCATGGCATCCACCTGGCACACCGTTGCCACCGCAGATACCCGCCTTCTGAAACATCAGATGGATATCGTGACGAGACTGCCGAAAGACTACGTATTCCTGAACTATCTGCGCTGCCACGATGATATCGGCTGGGGCCTTGACTACGAATGGCTGAAACAGTTCGGTATCGCTGAAGCACCGCACAAGAAATATCTGAACGACTACTTCCGCGGCTATGTGGAGGGAAGCGATGCAAGAGGTGAGCTCTACAACGACGATCCTGTTCTGCAGGATGCGCGTCTCTGCGGAACGACAGCGTCTCTCTGCGGCCTTGAGGCAGCAGGTTTTGAGCAGAATGAGGCGAAGACGGCACAGGCGATCCAGAGAATCGAGATGCTGAATGCCTACCTCTTCATCCAGTCCGGTATTCCGGTCATTTACAGCGGCGACGAGATCGGCCAGGTCAACGATTACTCCTACAAGGAGAGCGAGGATTACGACCGCAGATCCGACAGCCGTTACATTCACCGCGGCCACTTCCGCTGGGATCTGGAGCCGGAGAAAGATGAAAAAGGAACCGTACAGAATCAGATTTTTGCTTCGATGAAGAAGATGGAAGAACTCAAATTCAAATACCGTCCGTTTGACGGAGAGGCGGATGTCTGGACCGAGGAAACGTACGATACCGCACTTCTTTGCATCTGCAGAAAGTCCGGCAACGAGATGGTGACGGGAATCTTCAACTTCAGCAACGAGGACCGCACCGCATGGATCGATATGGGAGAGTTCACCTGGAAAGATCTGTTCACCGGAGAAAAACGCGTCCTGCGCGGCGTTCCGGTTCCGGCCCGCGGCTATGCATGGTATTACCGCAAATGGGATTGAGGTTTAAAAAAGTTTTGTACCTTGCTAAGGAAAGAAAAGTATGATATGCTTTGTAAGCTATCCTGAAATGGGATACGATCACGAAAACAAAGAAAAGGCGGTTTTGCCAGTATGATCAAAACAATCCGCGGTTTTATGAAGCGCCTGAACGAGGATCACGTCGGCGCATATGCATCGCAGAGTGCTTATTTCATTCTTCTTTCCTTTATTCCGTTTGTACTTCTGCTTGTCACGCTGGTCACGTACACGCCGCTTACACGCGACGATGTCTACAGCGTTCTTGTCAATATGATGCCCACGGAGTTCCAGAGCTACGTGGGCGGTATTGTAAATGAAGTCTTTTATCAGTCGTCTGCTTTTATGCCGATTACGGTCATTACAACGCTGTGGTCGGCGGGAAAGGGTATTGCAGCCCTGACGAATGGACTGAACAGTATTTATCACGTAAAAGAGACCCGAAACTATATTGTAAACCGGCTGCGGGGCATGGTGTACACACTGATCTTCGTTGTCGCGTTTCTCACCAGCCTTGTGCTTCTGGTCTTCGGAACACGAATTCAGAATAAACTGCTGGAACATTTTCCTATGGTAGCGCGCGTCACTTCCTCGATTATGGGAATGCGTACGCTGATTACAACCGGTGTGCTTGCGATTTTGTTCCTTGTGCTTTATAAATTTATCCCGAACCGGAAAGCGAGCTGGAAAAGCCAGTGTCCGGGAGCACTGATTTCCTCCCTTGCCTGGTCCATTTTTTCCCTTGCGTTTTCCCTGTATCTCGATATTGCACTGAAAACCTCGAACGTATACGGGAGCCTGACGATGGTTGTGTTTATCATGATCTGGCTCTATTTCTGCATGTGGATTCTTCTGATCGGCGCGGAAATCAATGCTTATTTTGAAGATAAACTGCGGAAACTGCAGAATGCGGCGATCGAGCATTTTATGGAAAACAAAGAGATGAAGAAAGAAACGGAAAAATAATCTGCTTGACATCTGTGGAGCAAAAAGGTACAATAAACATTGTTTATGAAGTTTTTATAAATCATGCAAAAGAAAAATGCTGTGAAGATGTTCAGAGAACTATTTTTTCCGCCAGAGAGAGGGAGTCATCGGCTGCAAGCTCCTTCAGGTTCAGAAATAGCTCAAATTTCGCATCGGAGCAGATGTCCGGAACGCAAAAATGTTTTGCCAGTAAGGACAGACGTCTGGTGTACGTTACAGCACCGGTTATGAGTGTCTGCAGGAT
>CAVBNJ010000393.1:0-2715 GCA_963596755.1 bacterium | reverse complement strand
CATCACAGGACCATGTGAAATGGTAAATGCCATCCCGCTTCAGAACGGTGACCGCTTCACGGAAATCGTACAGTCCTTCCAGATTTTTCAATGTCTCCGGAACAATGTGCATCATATCCGGTGTCAGTTTTGCAATTGCCGCATGGCCGTTTCCAAATAAAAGATACGTCTCGCCATTTTCCTGATAAATGGACGGATCAATCGCCTGGCACATCTGGATCTGATGGCTTTCCAGCATTTCCATCGTGATCAGCGGTTCCGCCGCCGGTACAAACGATCCTGCCGGATGATCTGCAGCGGCAGCTCCAATGCAGGAGGAACCGTCGGCGCGCTTTCCGCAGAAATAATAGTAATATTTTCCATCCTTCTCGGCGATACACGGTGCCCAGGCACTTCCTACTGCCCACGGCACATCTCCCTTTGCCATGTCGAGAATGTCAGCAGCCTTCTGAAACTCTTTCAGATCTTTTGAAACAAAAACAGAAAATTTCGTACCGGACCAGTCGGTAAAGCCGTCGGTTGTCGGATACAGGTAATACGTTCCGTCAAAGCAGGCAAGATCCGGGTCTGCAAAGAGACCTTCTACGACCGGCTTTTTATGATCGAAAAATCGTTCCAGCAAGGCAAGTTCCTCATCCGTAACAGCAAGAACTCCGCCATGGCGTTTCTGCGCTTTTCCAAGATCATATTCGTCATCTGCTAAAATCCGGAAATTTCCGGAGGCAAGATCTTCGGTTAAAAGAGGAAGATAGCCTTTTCCTTCTGCAAAACGGTCTGCAATCAGACACCAGGTTTTCTGGTCCGGCAGCAGATAGCATTCCGGTCCTTCTACGCCGAGCAGATTGGAAAGTGTTTCTGAGGTGATCTCCTGAAACGTTCCCGTCAGAGAATCGCAGGATTCCAGAAGCAAACATTTGTTTGTCTCATCTTTGGAAATCCGATAGTATACGCCTTCGGATTCTACCATCGTTGTATCAATCACATGCTCATCCCGTTCCATATAGATAAATGGTTCGGAGAAGGTCTGAAAATCGGAGGTCCAGGATGCGTAGATCCGCTGTTTTGGTTCTGCATCGCCGGAAAGTTTTACCATGGATGCCCAGAAAACCAGAAACTGCTCTTTCTTTACATCGTAAATTCCCTCCGGTGCCCAGACGCATCCAGCTCCCGGAACACCTACGGTGCAGGCGCGTTCCTCACTCCAGTGAACAAGATCTTCCGATTCCCAGACGATCAGATCGCGGCTTCCGCGATACTGTGCCGCATCCCAGCCCTCTCCGGCTTCGATCCGAAGGTCGGTTGCAATCAGATAAAATTTCTTCTGTTTCGGGTCACGCAGCAGAAACGGATCGCGGACACCCTGCATTCCAAGATGAGAATATAATACTGGATTTCCGTCATTCAGATCCTTCCAGTGAAGTCCGTCACGGCTGATAGAAAAGTAAATCTGCTCTCCACTTTTTTGTTCTCCCGTAAAATGTACGAATAGATAACCTGCCATTTTTCTGTTCTCCTTATCTGTTCTTTCTGCTAAACAGGACCCGATACATGCTGCAAAGAATCGGGTCCTGTTTTTAAAAAATTTTATTTCTGTTTCGCACTGTACTACTGGTAGATCCTATTGTCAACTTGTTTTTTTCTTAGATATTTCAGCCAAGATCCGGCTCATCGCAGAGGGTGATCGTTCCCGGCGCTTTTCCTTCTGTTTCGAAGATCAGAATCGTATTGGTTCCCTCATGGAGCAGCGGTCCCGGAATGTACAGTCTCTTCTGCGGTCCGATCTCCCAGAATCTGCCGATGTTGAATCCATTCACGAGAACACAGCCTTTTCCCCATCCTGCAAAATCAAGGAAGGTATCGCCGGTCTCCTCTGCCTCGAATGTAAATTCATAAAATCCAGGTGCATTTTCCTGTACCGGAACAGAGAAATCCAGTCCGGAGAGATCTTCCATCGGAAGCGGATACTCTTTCCAGTGATAATGATTATGTCCGTTTAACTGAACGCTTCCGTCAATTCCTTTCCGCTGGCGTTCCAGATTCGGTCCGAAGTTGACGCGGCCCATATTTTCCATCAGAATGGACAGCTTCTGTCCTGCCGTCTTTTCTTCCAGTTTATGCTCGTCCAGCAGCTCCCGGTCATATAAGGTCAGAACCGGTGTTTCGTCTACGAAAAGATTTGCACGGTCATTCGCATTCCAGAGACGTACCGTTTCCAGCGGTCCTTCATAGGTGAGCGGGCTTTCATACAGCGTATAACCGTATCCCTGATCCAGTTTTTCCATCGAAACAGGGTAAACGCTCTCCACCGCATGGGAAATATTTTCCAGATTTCCGAACAGCGAGGTGCTGCGCGCTGCCTGAAGTGTTCCATATGCTTTCCGTTCGATCTTCGTGTGGAACGTCACTTCCGGAAGTTTGGTATATTTTGCAATAACCTTCTGGAACGCCTCATATTTTGGCGTGATCTGTCCGTCCTCGGTCAGCAGTGCATCGTAATCATAGGACGTGACATCCGGTGTCAGCGCATCGTAATAATTGGAACCGCTTGTAAAGCCGAAATTCGTGCCGCCTTCAAACATGTAAATATTCACATGACCTTCGGAAAGAATTTCGTCCAGGTCCTGCACATGGCCTTCGATATCTCCCGTCTGGTGCGTCTCAACACCCCAGTTGTCAAACCAGCCAACCCAGAATTCCATGCACATCAGCGGTTTG
>CAVBNJ010000392.1:0-2722 GCA_963596755.1 bacterium | reverse complement strand
CTCTACGCGCAGCTTGCCCATATCGAGACGGGTCGGCACTTTATACTGCATAAACGAATTGTTGATCATCTGACCTTTGTCGGTGTACTGGATATTCTCGAACAGCGTCATGCCGATGCCCTGCACCAGACCGCCTTCGACCTGCACACGTGCCAGGTTCGGGTTGATGACGGTTCCGCAGTCGACAACAGCGGCATAGTCGAGGATCTTAACTTCACCGGTCTCTTTGTCCAGCTCGATCTCGACCGCACCTGCCATATAAGGCGGCGGAGAAACCGGAGAACAGTTGCTCTCGGTCGCTTCCAACGCGATGCCGTTATTGCACATGGCTGCCGTTGCAATTTCTTCCATCGTCATGCTGCTTCCGCTCTTTTCATGCACGACACCGGTCCCGGTAAATTCCACTTCGTCTTCCGGCACACTCATCCGCTCTGCCGCCAGGGCACAGATCCGTTTCCGGAGTTTCATGCAGGCTTTTTCTACCGCTTTTCCGGTGATGTACGTCGTACTCGATGCATAGGAACCGGAATCATACGGAGAAGTATCCGTATCTGCACCGACAACGGTAATGTCATCCACATTACACTCCAGGCACTCTGCCGCCATCTGGGACAGAATCGTATCGCAGCCGGTTCCCATATCGGCTGCTGCGATCAGCATCGTATAGCCGCCGTCGTCGTTGACTTTGATCGTCGCAGATCCGACATCGAGGTTGGAAATGCAGGAGCCCTGCATCGCCATCGCAATGCCGACGCTGCGCACCTTTCCATTTCCCATATCGCGGCATGGATATTTTTCATCCCACCCGATCATCTCTTTGGCACGCTCCACGCACTGATCCAGCGCACAGCTGTTTGCCGTTTCTCCATAATACGCCGGCATGAACTGACCCTCGCGCACCATATTCTGCTCCCGGATGCGGATCGGATCGATGCCGAGACGCGCTGCCATCTCACTGACGGCAGATTCCACGGCAAAAATACCCTGTGTCGCACCGTAGCCGCGGTACGCACCGGCCGACATGACGTTGGAGTATACCACATCATACGCAAACCGGTACGCCTCGAGCGAACCGTACATCGGAATCGACTTGTGACCGGACAGTCCGACGGTTGTCGGTCCATGCTCGCCGTATGCACCGGTATTGGAAAGTGTATACAGATCGATCGCACGGATTCTTCCGTCCTTCATCGCACCGAGGCGGATCGTTACCTCCATCTCATGGCGCGGTGTGGACGCTGTCTGGGACTCTTCTCTCGTAAAGATCATTTTGGACGGCTTTCCGGTTTTCCAGGTTACAAACGCCGGGAAAATTTCGGCAACCACCGTCTGCTTTGCTCCGAATCCGCCGCCGATTCTCGGCTTGGAAACGCGGATCTTCGATTTCGGAATGCCAAGTGCATTCGACAGAATCCGGCGCGCATGGTACACAATCTGTGTGGAACTCAGCACATTCAGACGGCCGTAGGTATCCATAAAGCAGTACGTCCGGAACGTCTCCATCATCGCCTGCTGGGCTGCACGCACGTGATATGTATGCTCTACGACTTCGTCGCACTCTGCGAGCACCGCTTCTACATCTCCGTTATGATCTTCCGCGCTCGCACAGAGGTTTCTCTGATTGTCCGCACCGACCGGACAGAGCGATTTCCAGCTTTCCTCCGGATGCACCAGCAGTTCATTGTCCTTGGACTGATGAAAATCCAGAATGGCTGGAAGCACTTCGTACTCTACTTTCAGCAGCTTCCGGGCACGATCCACGCATTTTTCATCTTTTCCGGCAATAATTGCCACCGGATCTCCCACGTAACGCACATGCTGATCGAGAATCAGACGGTCATACGGGCTCGGCTCCGGGTAGGTCTGGCCTGCCATCGTAAAACGCTGCTTCGGCACATCCTCCCACGTATAAATAGCCTCGATGCCCGGCACCCGCTCTGCTGCCGTCTTTTTGATGGATTTTACGATCGCATTGGCATGCGGGCTTCGCAGTACCTTGACAATCAGACAGTCCTTCGGTGCCAGATCATCCACGTAAACCGGCTTTCCTGTCACCAGCGCCAGCGCGTCCTTTTTGATTACCGGCTGGTTGACGCTCTCCATCTCGTTGATGCGTCCTTTCCAGTCGGACTGATAGCGATGTTCTTCTCTGCTCATGAGGCACCTCCCTGCTTTTTCTGTCTCTTCCATTCCAGGAAATTTAAAATTCCGCGGAGCTGGCCTTCATAGCCTGAGCAGCGGCAGAGATTTCCTGCCAGATATTCCTTGATTTCTTCCTCCGTCGGCTCCGGATTTTCCCGGAACAGAGCAATCGCATTCATAATCATGCCCGGATTGCAGAATCCGCACTGCTCCGCGCCCTGTCCCGCAATAAACGAACCGAACTCTTTTGCTTCCTCCTGCAGTCCCTCGAGCGTATCCACCTTACATCCATTCACCCGCGCCGCAAGCACCGAACACGACAGCACCGGTTTTCCCTCCAGAAATACCGTACAGAGTCCGCAGTTCGATGTCTCACAGCCGCGCTTCACACTATAGCATCCCTGGCTTCTCACAAAATCGATCAGGAGCATGTCTGCATCAATTTCCGCTTCTGTCTTTTTTCCATTTAAGATCATCGAAATCTTCATCACTGCTCCTCCTTCTTCTGAATTTCTTCCATACATCTGCGCAGCAGCACCCGTCCCAGATGATGACGGTACTCTGCGCTTCCGCGCATATT
>CAVBNJ010000391.1:0-2725 GCA_963596755.1 bacterium | reverse complement strand
CACACAAGGTCAGTATTCAGAGCCCCAAGGATGGTAAGTCCCGGCAGAATCTCAGAAGCCATAGCTGCGGAGTGTGTCATTCCTGAACATCCAACGGTCTCAACGAGAGCTTCCTGGATAACGCCCTCTTTTACGTTCAGAGTCAGTTTACAGGTACCCTGCTGCGGTGCGCACCAGCCAATACCGTGAGTGAATCCGGAAATGTCTTTGATCTCTTTTGCTTTTACCCATTTTGCTTCCTCCGGAATCGGAGCTGCACCGTGATGCACGCCCTGGGTAACCGGACACATCATTTCTACTTCGTGTGAATAAGTCATTGTTAAACTCCTTTCAAATATGTACTTATTTGAGCTTTTGTCTTTCGAACGGACTGTTTCCAGCCTGTTCACAGACCTATGGTTATTGTCTCACAAAATTGGCCATTCGTCCAGCCTATTTTGATAAAAAATTGCAAAGACCGCCGAAAAACGATAAAATTTCCGGCGGTCTTTTCGATCGATCTGTTTGATTTTCTTGCGATAAAAGAGAATTTTCCTAATTATCAGATTTTTTTGACAATTTCTTTTGCGTTCTTGAAAATATGACCCGACGGGATCACGCCGCGGACGCAGGAGAGCGGGTAGATGTTGGAATTTCTTCCGACAACCGTTCCCGGGTTCAGCACGCTGTTGCAGCCGACCTCAACCTCATCGCCGAGCATCGCACCGAATTTTTTCAGTCCGGTTTCGATTTGCTCATCGGCACCTTTGACAACGACGAGCTTCTTGTCGGATTTTACATTGGAAGTAATAGAACCGGCACCCATATGGGCTTTGTAGCCGAGAACAGAGTCGCCGACATAGTTGTAATGCGGAACCTGTACTTTATTAAAGAGAATGACATTTTTCAGCTCGGTAGAGTTTCCAACGACAGCGCCCTCGCCGACGATGGCATTTCCGCGGATGAAAGCGCACTGGCGGATCTCAGCGCCTTTTCCGATGATGCACGGGCCGTTGATGGAAGCGGTCGGTGCGATACTGGCATCTTTTGCAACCCAGATGTTTTCACCGCGTTTTTCATACTCAGCAGGATCGAGTGTTTCACCGAGTTCAAGAATGAAATCTTTGATCAGCGGAAGCACTTCCCACGGATACGTTTTGCCTTCGAAAATTTTGGCGGCGATGGTCTGGGTTAAATCATAAAGTTCAGAAATGGTTGCATCTTTCATGAGTGAATCGTCCTTTCTTTTCATTCTGATTTGATCAGCTCTATCTTATCACATTTTAAGAAGTCTGTGCGGTCTTTTTTCTGCTTTGCGAAGAAGAAGCACTTTTTCCGCCTGCGCGGGAGCGGGAGGACGCGGCTTTTTTATAAAACGGCGCGGATGCGTCGAAACTGCTCTTTAACTGAAACTGATTCCGCATCTGTTTGACATTTACCGTATGGCGCGTCACGAAGCTTTCCAGTTTCCCCATATATTCCTCGGACGTGATGGAACCCTCGGCGACGTAAGTCAGGCCTTTTTCCCAGCTTGCCGTCAGTTCCGGATTCAGAAGAGGGCGGATTGACTGGTGTACGACATCATAGATCATTTCGCCGAGCTGTGTCGGGGTGATGACCTGCGTTTTTTTATTCAGCGCAAGATACTTGATAAACACAAGCTTTTTCAAAATCTCTGCGCGCGTCGCACTCGTTCCGATGCCGCTTCCCTTGATCTGTTCACGCAGTTCTTCGTCCTCGATGAGCTGACCGGCATTCTCCATTGCCAGGATCATCGAGCCGGAGGTGTAGCGTTTCGGAGGTGAGGTTTCTCCTTCTTTGATCGAAAGACTGAGAAGATTCAGCTCACTGCCTTTCTGCAGCTGGGACAGTGCCGCAAGGAAGGAGGTGTCGCATGTTGTCTCATCATCTTTTCTGCCTTCATCCTCCTCGTCTTTTTTGCGGAAGAAGGAGTAGTGCATGGCTTTTAAATAGCCCTCCTGCACGAGAACGCGGAAGTTGGAGAAGAACTGCTCACCGCCGATCTCAGTGACGAGAGCAACCTTCTGGTAAACAGCAGGCGGATAGAAGATGCCAAGGAACCGGCGGACAATCGTCTCGTAAACCTTTGCGGAGAGTTCCGAGAGATTCCGAAGATTGACAAGGCCCTGTCCGGTCGGGATGATCGCATAGTGGTCGGTGATCTGTTTATCATTCGTGTAACGGGTGGAACCGATCTTTTTCCAGCTCTCACCCTGCAGAATTTCCCCGGCCAGGTCGCGGCAGATGCCGTACTGCTGCAGGCCGCGCAGATTCTTGCTGATTTCCTTCGCAACGGCGGAGGAGAGCACACGGGCATCGGTTCGCGGATACGTGACGAGCTTTTTCTCGTACAGCTCCTGGACTACTTTCAGGGTTTCATCCGGGCTGATTTTGAAAAAGCGGGCACAGTCGTTCTGCAGTTCCGCGAGGTTGTAGAGCAGAGGTGCATTTTTGTTCTCTTTTTTCCGTTCCATTTTAAGGACGCGCGGAACGAGTGGATTCTGTGCTTTTAATTCGTTGATCAGCTTCTGGGCATCCTCTTTTTTCTGAAATCCGTTTTCTTTGTAGAGAAGCGGTGAGTTGAAGTAACGGCTTCCCTTGACTGCGCGCCACTCGCCCTCGAAGCTGCGTCCGTTTAAGGAGAGACCGGCGATCACGCGGTAGAACGGTGTTTTCACGAAGCTTCGGATTTCACGTTCCCGGCGCACTACCATGCCGAGCACGC
>CAVBNJ010000390.1:0-2729 GCA_963596755.1 bacterium | reverse complement strand
TATTTTACCGAAAGAAATGGCAATCCGTGACTACGTGATCCGTCTGATCAAAGAAACCTACGGAACCTTCGGCTTTACCTCCATGGAGACTCCATGCGTGGAGCACATCGAGAACCTGAACAGCAAACAGGGCGGCGAGAATGAGAAACTGATCTTCAAGATCTTAAAACGCGGCGAGAAACTGAAACTCGAAACTGCAGAGAAAGAAAATGACCTTGTAGACAGCGGCCTGCGCTATGACCTGACCGTTCCGCTCTGCCGTTACTATTCCAACAACGCAAACGAGCTGCCGTCCCCGTTCAAAGCCCTTCAGATGGGAAATGTATGGCGTGCAGACCGTCCGCAGAGAGGAAGATACCGCCAGTTCATGCAGTGCGATATTGATATCCTCGGCGAGCCGACCAACCTCGCAGAGATCGAGCTGATCCTTGCTACCACCACACTGCTTGGAAAACTGGACTTCAAGAACTTCACCATCCGTATCAACGACCGCCGTATCTTAAAAGCAATGGCAGCCTACAGCGGATTCCCGGAAGAGTCCTATGACACCGTATTTATCATCCTCGACAAGATGGATAAGATCGGTCTTGAGGGCGTTGCAAAAGAGCTCGAGGAAGCTGGATTTGCGAAAGAGTCCGTAGAGAAATACCTGAAAATGTTCGAGGAGATCACCCCGGATACCGCAGGTGTAGAATACTGCCGTGAGAAACTGGAGGGATTCCTGGACAAAGAGTACGCAGACGGACTGAAAACCATTATCGACAGCGTCAATGCAGTCAAGACTGCAGAGTTCAAGATCGCCTTTGACCCGACTCTGGTACGCGGAATGTCCTACTACACCGGACCGATCTTCGAGATCGCGATGGATGAGTACGGCGGATCCGTCGGAGGCGGCGGACGCTACGATGAGATGATCGGAAAATTCACCGGAAACCAGACCTGCGCATGCGGATTCTCCATCGGATTCGAGCGTATCGTTATGCTGCTTCTGGAGAGAGATTACCAGATCCCGGGCGCACAGAAGAAAAAAGCATACCTGATCGAGAAAAACATGCCGGCAGAAGGAATGCAGAAGATCATTCAGCAGGCAACAAAAGAGAGAAGCGAAGGAACTGCGATCAACATCGCCGTGATGAAGAAAAACAAGAAATTCCAGAAAGAGCAGCTTAGCACTGAAGGATACACCGAGATCGAAGAATTTTTTGTTGACAAAATGTAAGGAATATCCAATAATAGTAATCGCATGAAAAAACGATGTGCTGCGGATGCAGATTCCTTGCGTCCGCAGTTCTAAATAGGAGGAACAAGAAAATGGCTGAATCCATGAAAGGCCTGAAGAGAACCTGCCGCTGTGCGGAAGTCACAAAAGCAGATATCGGAAAAAAAGTAACCCTGATGGGCTGGGTACAGAAGAGCCGTAATAAAGGCGGAATTATTTTCGTCGATCTGCGTGACAGAAGCGGTATTATGCAGATTATCTTTGAAAACGGCCCGATCAGTGAGGAAGGTTTTGAAAAAGCAGCAAAACTGCGCAGCGAGTTTGTCATCGCCGTAGAAGGTGAAGTAATGGCCCGCTCCGGCGCTGTCAATGAAAACCTGGCAACTGGAGAACTTGAGGTAAAGGCTGAGTCCTTACGCATTCTTTCCGAGGCAGAAACCCCGCCGTTCCCGATCGAGGAGGATTCCAAGACGAGAGAAGAGCTTCGTCTGAAATACCGTTACCTGGATCTGCGCCGCCCGGACATCCAGAGAAACCTGATCATGAGAAGCAAAGTGGCTATGCTCACCCGTGAGTTCATGTCCAAAGAAGGCTTCCTTGAGATCGAAACCCCGATGCTGACCAAATCCACACCGGAAGGCGCCAGAGATTACCTGGTACCGAGCCGTGTTCATCCTGGCAGCTTCTACGCACTGCCGCAGTCTCCGCAGCTGTTCAAACAGCTTCTGATGTGCTCCGGCTATGACCGTTATATCCAGATCGTAAAATGCTTCCGTGACGAGGACCTGCGTGCCGACCGTCAGCCGGAGTTCACCCAGATCGATATGGAGCTTGCTTTCGTTGATGTAGATGATGTCATCGATGTCAATGAGAGACTGCTGGCACACCTGTTCAAAGAGGTGCTCGGCGTTGAGGTACAGCTTCCGATCCAGAGAATGACCTGGAAAGAGGCTATGAACCGTTTCGGTTCCGATAAACCGGACCTGCGCTTCGGCATGGAGCTGGTTGACGTTTCCGAGACTGTAAAAGATACCGAGTTCGTTGTATTTAAAGGTGCACTCGAAAACGGCGGTTCTGTCCGCGGTATCAATGCAAAAGGACAGGGCGCAATGCCGAGAAAGAAAATTGACAAACTCGTTGAGTTTGCTAAAGGATACGGTGCAAAAGGTCTTGCTTACATTGCAATCCATGAGGATGGAAGCTGGAAATCTTCTTTCTCCAAATTTATGACCGAGGAGCAGATGGAAGCCCTGATCAAAGCTATGGACGGTCAGGCAGGAGACCTCCTTCTCTTTGCAGCAGACCGCAATAAGATCGTATGGAACGTTCTTGGCGCACTTCGTCTGGAACTGGCAGAGCAGATGGGTCTGCTCGACAAGAACGAGTACCGTTTCGTATGGATTACCGAGTTCCCGCTTCTGGAGTGGTCCGATGAGGAGAACCGTTTCACCGCAATGCATCATCCATTCACCATGCCGATGGACGAGGATCTGCCGCTTCTGGATACGGA
>CAVBNJ010000389.1:0-2733 GCA_963596755.1 bacterium | reverse complement strand
GACATCAACAACGAGCGCACCCTGGTCATAATGTGCATAACCATTGTCTTTCAGGTAGTCTACCATGTCCGGGATGTATTCCTGTGCATCGGACTCACCCATCCACAGATCGAAGTGAACATCGAGGTTTCCATAGTTCTTCTTCAGATCGGCAACGGAAACGGTCATGATGTGTTTCCAGATCGCACGGTATCCTCTTCTGCCCTGCTGCAGCTCTCTCGTTGCCTCGAGTGCACGTTTCTTGTAGTCCTCGTCCTCTTTCGATTTGCCGCTTGCGCAAGGATAGATCTCCTCGAGCTCACTGATGGTAAACGGTGCTTCCTCCGGGTATTCTCCTTCGTAGGACTCGTCAAAATAAACAAGCTCCGGATGGCGCTCATGCAGCTCAGTGATGATAAGTCCCATCTGCAGACCCCAGTCTCCCAGATGAACATCACCGATCATGTTGTGACCCATGAAGCGTCCCATACGCTTGATGCTCTCGCCGATGATGGCCGAACGGAGATGGCCGACGTGAAGCGGTTTTGCCACGTTTGCTCCGCCGTAATCTACGATGATGGTTTTCGGATTTTTGGCTTTCTCTACAGAAAGATCTTCATCATTCTGCATTTTGGAAAGATAATCTGCCAGAAATTCCGGGTTTACTTTCAGGTTGATGAATCCCGGTTTTACGGCTTCAATTTCACCGATCACATTGTGGTCGGTAATTTTCTCTACGACTGCCTCAGCCAGCTGAATCGGTGCTTTGTGGTATGCTTTTGCTGCTGCCATCGCGCCGTTGCACTGGTATTCACACAGGTCCGGGCGGTTGGAAACGGACACTCTTGCATAGGACGGGTCCATCTCCGCAGCGGTAAAGGCTTTTACCAGCTCTTCCTGGATAAGATCGATCAGTTTTTTCATAATGTTTCCCTCATTTTCTTCTTTACTGCAGAATCAGCTGTTCTGCGTTTTGGTGCTCTGCATATCAATCATTGGTCCGGCGGACCAATTTTGATTCCGCGCGCTGCGCCGGGCTTCTTCCTCTTCCTTGATGCCGCTTTTCTGGTAGCAGTACTGGATGATGTCTCTTCTTCGGATAATGCCGATGAAGATTCCCTCGTCATCTACAACCGGGACGAAATTCTGCCGCATGGACATCTCGATCAGGTCCTCGATGTTGCTGTTGATGTTGACAGACTCATAATTCCACCGTTTCGGAACCTGCCAGAGCGGGATATCCTCTGCTTCATGGTAATTCAGCAGATACCGTTCTTTTACAATGCGGAGCAGATCTCCTTCCGTCAGGGTTCCCACGTAGCAGCCCTTCTTGTTCAGGACAGGAACTGCCGTGTATTTATGATACTCTATCTTCTCGATCGCCTGTCGAAGCGAGCAGTCATCATACAGATACGCCGTTTCACTTTTCGGTGTGATAAAAAACAATATATTCATTCACATGTACTCCTTTTTTCGTTGGTCATACTCTGATCTGATTATATCATAGACGAATGTGAAATGTCTTTGAATCTTTCTTATATTTTCATAAACACATCGAACCGGAAACTTGAAGTGCCCTTTTGCGCTTACTCTCCAGTATAACCGACTTTCTGCAAAAAGTAAAGATCCCCGTCAGGCAAAAAATCCGTCAAAAAAAATCCGCACAGATGCAGACCAGAACGTCTGCACCCGCACGGATTTTTCAATTTTTAACGTTTTTACTCTCTTCGCAGCGCATCGATCGGATTCAGGTTCGCTGCTTTTACCGACGGCAGCAGTCCGAATACGATACCGATCACCATGGAGAAGACCACGGAGAAGATGATCGCCGGAATGCTGATCGCCACAGGCGTCTGCGATACCCTCGAGATGACCTGCGCCATGATAATGCCGCCCAGCACGCCGAGCAGTCCGCCGATGCTGGTGAGCACCGCCGCCTCGGTCAGGAACTGGAACAGAATTCTGCGTTTTCTGGCTCCGATCGCCTTTTTCAGGCCGATCTCACTCGTACGCTCGGTTACGGATACCAGCATAATGTTCATAACGCCGATACCGCCGACCAGAAGCGAAATGCTGGCGATCCAGATCAGCTGCTGGTTTGTGCTCTGGCCTAACTCCTGCAGGCTCTTTGCTTTCTCCAGCAGGTCTTCCGCCTGATAGGAAAGAGAATCGGTCGTGTTCGTCACGGATTCGTTCATGATCTCCGCCGTCTTCTTTCCGATGGTACTCATGTCCTCAGTCGTCGCTGCCATCACAACGGCGTTCTCCGGCTCGTCATACTGGAACACGATCGGCCAGCAGACATCCGGCATTACCACAAGCGGGTAGGATTCCTGATTGTACGTATAGTAATCGTCCCGGGAATTGATGACCGGCTGGAACGAATCGGATTTTTTGATCACACCGACAACGGTAAACGGTTCACCCGTGATCTCGATCGTCTTGCCGACCGGTGACTCATCCGGAAACAGGGTCAGCACTGCGGTATCGTCGAGCAGGACAACTTTGTGAATATCGGTGAAATCACTCTCCACAAAGCCGCGGCCCTGGTAAATCTGATAACCGCACGTTGACAGATAATTTTCATCCACGCCGAGCGCTTTTGCGCTGTCCAGTGTTGTGTTTCCTCTTGCAATTCCGCTCACGTACGTTCTCTCGGTGTAAAAGGATGCATTTTCCGCCGCATCCAGCTCACGGATCCGTTTTTTCTGATCATCTGAGAGCTTGGATACACCGCTTGGCAGTCCGTTGTCC
>CAVBNJ010000388.1:0-2739 GCA_963596755.1 bacterium | reverse complement strand
GTATACATATAGATGGAATGGAGGAGAGATGATAGAACAGAAGAAAAAACGAAACAGAGTTTTCTGTTGTTTTCTGTTCCTTTTCTGTATGATTTTCCTGCTGCCGACGCGCGTCGCGGCGGAGGAGACAGAATCGAAAACGGTGCAGGTGGGATGGTTTGAGGATTCCTACAACATTACCGGGGAGGACGGACAGCGGAGTGGATATGGTTACGAGTACCAGCAGTCGATAGCCGCCTACACGGGGTGGAATTATGAATACGTAAACGCCGGTTGGTCGGAGCTGCTGAAGATGATGGAAAATGGGGAACTCGACCTGATGAGCGGCGTTTCCTATACGGATGAGCGTGCCGAGTCCATGCTGTTCTCCGAACTGCCGATGGGTGAGGAGAAATACCTTCTGTATGCGGATCTTATGAATACCGATATTTCCGTGACAGATCTGCAGTCCCTGAACGGTAAGCGGGTCGGCCTTCTCGATGGAAGTATTCATGCCACGCAGTTTTATGCGTGGGAAGAGGAGCATGACCTGCAGTTAGAACATGTGCCGATCATCGGGCTGGAGGATGCGATTGAGAAACTCCAGAATCACGAGATCGACTGTGTGGTTTCCGCGGAAACGCCGCAGCTTGTGGAGGTCGGCATGTCTGCGATCTGTACGATCGGCGGTTCCAATATTTATTTTGCCATCAACAAAAACCGTCCCGATCTGAAAGAAGAACTGGACAGTGCGATGCGGAAAATGCAGAGTGACCGTCCGTTTTACGCAGATGAGCTGTATGACCGCTATCTCTCCGCCGTATCGGCAGGTGTGCTCTCAGGCGAGGAGCAGGAATGGCTCGCGCAGCACGGACCGATCCGGATCGGCTGGCTGAAAAATGATTCCGGTGTCAGCAGCATTGACAGTGAAAACGGTGAGATGGTCGGTGTGCTGGACGATTATATCCAGTTTGCAAAAAACTGCCTCGACAACCAGGAGCTGGAATTTGAACTGACCGGATACGATACGCAGGATGACCTGATCCAGGCACTGAAAGATGATGAAATCGATATGATCTTCCATTTCTGCCTGATCCCGTATGCTGCGGAGGATAATGGTTTTATTTTATCCAACACCGTCTGGTCCGACAACATGGCGGCCGTCACTGCGCAGAAACAGTTTAATGAAAACGCAGAAAATACGGTTGCGGTAGAAAAAGGAAATCAGTTATTAAAATGGTATCTTTCTTATAATTATCCAACATGGGAAATCGTCGAGTACGATACAGCAAAAGCAGCGGAAAAAGCCGTGCGGGACGGTGAGGCGGACTGCCTGATCGCAGGTTTTGGACAGCTGGCATCGTATATTGAAGACAGCAAGCTGCACAGCGTTTACCTGACAAAGCCGGACAATACCGCATTTGCTGTCCGGCAGGAGGACACCGTTCTGATGTCCATTCTGGATCAGACGCTGAAGACGATGCCGTCGTCCATGCTGACGGGTGCGCTGTCCATGTATGAAAATACACTGAAAAAAGTGACGCTGACCGATTTCATCAAAGAGAATCTGCTGGTGATTTCGATCATTTTCATCGCCCTGTTTCTGATTGTCATCCTCATCATTCTGAACTTCTTACAGAAAGCCAGAAGAGCTGAGGCCAAAGCAAAACAGGCGGCCAGCGAGTCGATGGAGCTGAACCAGAAGCTGCAGGAGAGCCATCAGGAGCTGGAAGTTGCCCTGCTGCGGGCGGAGAGCGCAAACGCGGCGAAGACAACATTCCTCAACAACATGTCGCACGATATCCGTACCCCGATGAATGCGATCATCGGCTTTACGTCTTTGGCGGCATCTCATGTGGACAATAAGGATAAGGTCAAAGAATACCTGTCCAAAATCTCCACTTCCAGTGAGCATCTGCTGTCGTTGATCAACGACATTCTGGATATGAGCCGGATCGAGAGCGGAAAAGTAAAGATCAACGAAAATCCGCTTCACCTGCCGGATCTGCTTCACGACATCCGGACAATCGTACAGCCGAACATTGCATCGCGCCAGCTCGATTTTCTGATTGATACGGTCGATGTAAAAGATGAGGACATCATCGCGGACAAGCTGAGACTGACGCAGATCCTGCTGAATATTTTGAGCAACGGCATCAAGTTCAACAAGATCGGCGGAACGATCGGCATTCGTGTGAAACAGTTAAATTCCGCTCCGACCGGATACGGAAGTTATCAGTTCATCATCCGCGACACGGGAATCGGCATGAAGCCGGAGTTCCAGAAGCATATCTTCGAGTCGTTCTCACGAGAGGAGACTTCCACGGTAAGCGGCATTCAGGGAACCGGCCTTGGCATGGCGATTACGAAAAATATCGTCGATATGATGGGCGGAACGATCACCGTGAAAAGTGAGGAGGGCAAGGGCAGCGAGTTTGTTGTCAGCCTGACTTTCAAACTGAGCGGCGAGCGGAAAACGTATGAAAAAGTCGAGCATCTGCAGGGCCTCAAAGTTCTCGTTGCGGATGATGACACCGACACCTGCCTCAGCATTTCCAGTATGCTGACCGAGATCGGAATGCGTTCCGAATGGACCGTTTCGGGAAAAGAAGCGGTCATCCGTGCGAAGCATTCGATGGAAATCGGCGATGAATTTTATGCCTACATCATCGACTGGCTGATGCCGGATATGAACGGAATTGAGACGGTACGGCGGATCCGGAGAGTCATCGGAGAGAGCAGACCGATCATTATCCTGAC
>CAVBNJ010000387.1:0-2756 GCA_963596755.1 bacterium | reverse complement strand
GCTACATACAGGTTCTCTCTGGAAAGACCGTTGTTGTTCTCAGCGTTTGCGATTGCGGACTCCAGCAGTTTTTTCACTACGCTGGAGGCATATCTCGGGTTGTAAGTTACAATACCAAGTGCGGTTGTTACATCTTTACCGCGGATTGCATCTAAAACAAATCCAGCTTTCTGCGCAGACATTCTAGCGTAGGATAACTTTGCAGACGGTCTGGTATCTTTGTTAGCATTTCTTGCTCTTTTAATCTGACTTCTATGTCCTTTAGCCATTGCTAAAAAACCTCCTCTCTCAAATCATTCTACTTAGCGGACGCCGGATTTCTTCTCGTCCTTGCCGTGGCCTCTGTAGGTTCTGGTTGCTACGAACTCACCGAGTTTGTGTCCAACCATATCCTCTGTAACGTATACCGGCACATGTTTTCTTCCGTCATGAACAGCGATTGTGTGTCCAACGAATGACGGGAAGATTGTAGAACGACGTGACCAGGTTTTAATGACTGTTTTATCTCCTGAAGCGTTTGCAGCGTCAACTTTCTTTAACAGGCTTTCATCTGCAAATGGTCCTTTTTTTAATGAACGAGACATCGTTTACCTCCTTATTTCGATAAAGCTTTTCCATCGCGTCTTCTTACGATGTACTTGTTAGACTGCTTGTTCTTTGCTCTGGTCTTCAGGCCAAGAGCCGGTTTTCCCCAAGGAGTAGACGGGCCCGGACGTCCGATACCGGTCTTTCCTTCTCCACCACCGTGTGGATGGTCATTCGGGTTCATGACAGAACCACGTACAGTCGGGCGGATACCCATGTTACGTTTCCGTCCTGCTTTACCAATGTTGATCAGGCTGTGCTCGCCATTTCCAACAACACCGATGGATGCGCGGCAGTTGATCGGAACCATTCTCATCTCTCCAGACGGAAGACGAAGGGTTGCGTATTTACCTTCTTTAGCCATCAGCTGAGCGCCATTACCAGCTGCACGAACAAGCTGTCCGCCTTTGCCTGCATGAAGCTCTACGTTGTGAACCATGGTACCAACCGGAATCTCGGACAGCGGCAGGCAGTTTCCAGGTCTTACTTCGGCGTTAGCGCCGCTCATAACCTTCATGCCAACTTTCAGTCCTTCCGGAGCCAGGATGTATGCTTTCTCGCCGTCTGCGTAGCAGATCAGAGCGATATTTGCTGTTCTGTTCGGATCGTACTCGATCGATTTAACTGTTGCCGGAACATCATCTTTTCTTCTCTTGAAGTCGATGATTCTGTATTTTCTTCTGCTTCCGCCTCCGCGGTGTCTTACAGTGATTTTACCCTGGTTGTTACGTCCAGCGTTTTTCTTCAGGGACACTACCAGAGATTTCTCTGGTGTGCTCTTCGTGATTTCATTGAAATCAGAGGAGGTCATGTGTCTTCTGGAAGGTGTATATGGGTTAAAGCTTTTGATTCCCATTACTTTGTTCTCCTTTCATTTCGTATCGCACTTATGTGTGCATATTTCGAACAGCTGTTAATTAAAGTCCCTCGAAGATTTCGATGTCTTTGCTGTCCTCGGTCAGAGCAACAATTGCTTTCTTGCTCTTTGCAGTTTTTCCAACTACCATTCCACGGCGTTTGTTCTTTCCGTCCATGTTCATGGTGTTTACGCTTTTTACTTTTGTTCCTTCGAACATTTTCTCAACTGCTTCTTTGATCTGAGATTTGTTTGCTTCCGGGTGAACCATGAAAGTATATTTCTTCTCGCCCATAGCGTTCATGCTCTTCTCAGTTACGATTGGTTTCAGGATTACGTCGTAATATCTGATATCTGCCATTATGCGTACACCTCCTCGATAGATGCAACACTGCTCTTGGTTGCGATGATGGTGTTGTATTTCAGCATGTCGAATACGTTGATGGTATTAACAGATGCAGTCTGAACGCCAGCAATGTTTCTTGCGGAAAGTGCTACGTTTTCGCTGTCATCTCCGATGATTACCAGTGCGTTGTTTACTTTCAGGTTATCAAGCACTTTCTTCATCTCTTTTGTTTTAACTTCTGCAAGTTTCAGCTCGTCAAGAACGATGAATTTATTCTCCTGAACTTTGCTTGTCAGAACGGATTTTAATGCAGCTCTTTTCTCTTTCTTGTTCATTTTGAAAGAGTAATCTCTTGGTACTGGAGCGAATACAACTCCGCCGCCTGTCCACTGAGGAGCTCTTGTTGAACCCTGTCTTGCGTGACCTGTTCCTTTCTGTCTCCACGGTTTTCTTCCGCCACCGCTTACTTCGGAACGGGTTTTAGCTTTCTGAGTTCCCTGACGATTATTTGCAAGCTGAAGCACTACAGCCTGATGTACCAGATGCTCGTTGATTTCTACACCGAACACTGCATCATTAAGCTCCATGCTGCCAACTTCTTTGCCTTCCATATTTAATACAGATACGTTAGCCATTACGTGTGTTCCTCCTTTCAACGAACTTATTTACCGCATTTTACTGTCTCTTTGATGGTAACCATGGATTTCTTCGGTCCTGGTACAGCACCTTTGACTAACAGTAAATTGTTCTCTACGTCAACTTTTACGATTTCCAGGTTCTGTACGGTGATTTTCTTTCCGCCCATCTGTCCTGGCATTCTTTTTCCTTTGAATACTTTACTCGGATCGGAGCAAGCACCATTGGAACCAGCATGACGATGATATTTGGAGCCGTGAGCCATAGGTCCTCTGGACTGTCCATGTCTCTTGATAGCACCCTGGAAACCTTTACCTTTGGAAACAGCAGTTG
>CAVBNJ010000386.1:0-2758 GCA_963596755.1 bacterium | reverse complement strand
TGTACCGAGAGGTGGAGATTCCGCTGGTATTTACTCTCCGCCAGATGGAGGCAGAGGGAATTGCCGCGGAAAAAGAAGCACTTTCTGTTTACGGAGCGGAGCTGGCCGGGCGGATCGGCGAGCTGGAAGCACAGATTTATGAGGAGGCAGGCGAGGAGTTCAACATCAATTCGCCAAAGCAGCTCGGCGTGATTCTGTTTGAGAAACTGCAGCTTCCGGGCGGGAAAAAGACGAAAATGGGTTATTCCACAGCCGCAGATGTGCTCGAAAAACTGGCGCCGGATCACAAACTCGTTGCCGATATTCTGGAATACCGCCAGCTTGCCAAACTGAAATCGACGTATGCCGACGGACTGCAGGCTGTGATTGGAAAAGACGGAAGAATCCACTCGACCTTTAATCAGACGATCACCGCGACCGGCCGCATCAGCAGCACCGATCCGAACCTGCAGAATATTCCGGTGCGGATGGAACTTGGCCGCCTGATCCGGAAAGCCTTCGTTCCAAAACCAGGCTGCGTTTTCCTGGATGCCGACTATTCACAGATCGAGCTCCGCGTTCTCGCCCATATGTCCGGGGATGAAAATCTGATCGAGGCGTACCGCGAGGCCGAAGATATCCATCGCATGACGGCATCGAAAGTCTTCCATGTGCCGCTTGACGAGGTAACGCCGCTGCAGCGAAGAAATGCAAAGGCAGTCAATTTCGGAATCGTGTACGGTATCAGTTCGTTCGGACTCGGACAGGATCTCGGTATCAGCCGGAAAGAGGCGGAGGCCTACATCCAGCAGTATTTCGAGACGTATCCCGGCATCCATGAATTTCTGAACCGCTGTGTCGAAGATGCAAAGGAGAAAGGATATTCCGTGACGATGTTCGGACGCAGACGGCCGATGCCGGAGCTGAAATCGAGCAATTTTATGCAGAGATCATTCGGCGAGCGTGTTGCGATGAATGCGCCGATCCAGGGAACCGCGGCGGACATCATTAAAATTGCGATGATCCGCGTGGCGAAACGGCTGAAAGAGGAACAGCTGGAGACGAAGCTGCTTCTTCAGGTGCACGATGAGCTTCTGCTGGAAGTGCCGGAACATGAGCTGGAAAAGGCAAAACAGATTCTGGAAGAGGAAATGACAGGTGCTGCGCATCTTGCGGTGAAGCTGGAAATTGACATGCATACGGGAAACAACTGGTACGAGGCGAAATAAAGCTGCATACCGGAAAGGATACAAAAGAATGAAAGTTTTTGGAATTACAGGCGGCGTGGGGGCCGGAAAAAGCGAGGTGCTCACGTATCTCGGACAAAATTATGACGCAACCGTGATCCAGGCGGACGAGGCAGGCTATCTTGTGATGCTGCCGGGCGGCGAGTGCTATGCACCGATTGTAAAGCTGTTCGGCAGACAGATCACCACAGAGACCGGTGATCTCGACCGGAAACGGATTGCGGAGATTGTTTTTCAGGACGAAGAGAAGCTGAAAGCCCTGAATGCGATCGTTCATCCGGCGGTAAAACGGTACATCAAAAAAGCCATCGCCGCTGCAGAAAAAGCGGGGACAGAATACGTCTTTGTGGAGGCTGCGCTCTTAATCGAAGAAAAATATGATGAAATTTGTGATGAACTGTGGTATATTTATGCAGATGAAGAAGTCCGGAAGGAACGGCTGATCGAGGGACGCGGCTATTCAGAGAAAAAAGTCCGCGAAATCATGGCCAATCAGCTCTCCGAGGATGAATTCAGCAGCCACTGCGATTTTGAGATCGACAACAGCGGCGATTTTGAAGATACCAAAAAACAGTTAGACCATAGGATGAAACGATATGAAACTTTGTAGTATTGCAAGTGGTTCAAGCGGAAACTGCATTTTTGCGGGAAGCGAGACCACAAGCCTCCTGATTGACGCAGGCATCAGCGGAAAGCGTGTGGAAGCGGGGCTGAAAAGCCTCGACCGGAGCGCGAAGGAACTGGACGGCATTCTCGTGACACATGAGCATTCCGATCATATCCAGGGACTTGGTGTTCTGGCGAGACGGTACGGCATTCCGATCTATGCGACAGACGGAACGATTCAGGCGATGCAGCAGACGAAGAGCCTTGGAAAGTTCCCGGAAGGGATTTTCCATACCATTCATGCGGATGAGAACTTTTCGCTGGGAGACATCACAGTGCATCCGTTCACGATTTCCCACGATGCGGCCGAGCCGGTCGGCTACCGTATGGAATCCGGCGGGAAAGCGATTGCGATTGCGACGGACCTTGGCATTTACAGCGACTATACCATTCAGAACCTGACCGGACTGGATGCCGTTTTGTTAGAAGCAAATCATGATGAAAACATGCTTGCGGTCGGTCCGTACCCGTATCCGTTAAAACAGCGGATCGCCGGTGCAAAAGGCCACTTATCGAATCTGGCAGCGGGCCATCTTCTCTGCGAGATCCTGCATGACAATCTGCAGGAAGTCCTTCTGGGGCATCTGAGCAAGGAAAATAATTACGAGGCGCTGGCCTTTGAAACTGTGGCCTGCGAGGTCACAACGGGCGATAATCCGTACCGCTCGGGCGATTTTCATCTCGCTGTCGCCAAAAGAAGCGAAGTATCACCATTGATAGAAGTTTAAATACCATATGTTTTAAAAGCTACATACCATGTTTTTCGCAAGGCCGCCATTACCGGAATTTCCGGGGCTTTGACATACAAACCAAAAAAGGAGAATGGAAACATGAAGAAGACAATTATCACTGTCGTAGGCAAGGAC
>CAVBNJ010000385.1:0-2771 GCA_963596755.1 bacterium | reverse complement strand
GATTTTCACGAGTGAGGAGGATCTGGTAAAACTTGGCAGCAGCTATCTGAAAATTGCGGGCTGGTCCTATCTGCTTTCCGGTCTCTCGCAGGTGTATCTTTGCATTATGAAAAATACGGGAAGAACGACGCGAAGCACCATTTACGGCACGAGTGCCACGGTGCTGAATCTGATCCTGAATGCGGTTTTTATCTATGGACTGTTTGGTGTTCCGAAAATGGCGGTTGCCGGAGCGGCAGTGGCGACTCTGCTGGCACGTATCGTGGAGTTTGGTCTCTGTGTGATGGAAAACATGCGGACCGATACTGTAAAGGTCAGAGGGGAATATCTGCTGAAAAGCAGCGGAATTCTCGGAAAGGATTTTGCACGCTACACAACACCGATCCTTGCCAATGAGCTCGCCTGGGGCTGCGGATTTACGATGTTTTCCGTTATCCTGGGGCACATGGGAAGTGATGCGGTCGCAGCGAATTCCATTGCCAATATCACAAAGAACATTCTTCTCTGTGTGGCATTCGGAATCAGCGGCGGAACCGGCATTCTCGTGGGAAATGAGCTCGGCAACGGAAATCTGGAAAAAGCGAGAGAGTACGGCGACCGGCTGTGTCATCTGGCACTTGCAACGGGAATCATTTCCGGCCTGATCCTGCTGGCGGCAAGTCCGGTGATTGTCGGCGCCTGCACGACGATGAGTCCGACGGCGAAAGGCTATCTGCAGAAAATGCTGCTGATCTGTGCCTATTATCTGATCGGAAAGACGATGAATGCAACGGTGGTCGGCGGAATCTTCTGTTCGGGCGGCGACACAAGGTTTGGCATGATCTGCGACACCATCACCATGTGGGCCGTTGTCGTACCGCTTGGAGCGCTCGCGGCATTTGTGTTCAAAGCACCGGTCATGGTTGTGTATTTCTTATTAAATCTCGACGAGATGATCAAACTGCCTGCCGTTTATAAGCATTATAAAAAATATCAGTGGGTGAACAACATTACCAGGGAGGACATGGAATCATGAACAACGTAGAACGAAGAAAAAATCAGATGGCTTATATTGCAGATCAGGAGTGCATGGAGGAGATGAATGCGTGCAAGAGAATCCTGCATGAGCTGAATACCGTGGATCGTACCGATGGAGATGCGATCTGTGAAATTGTAAAGCGGTTATTCGGAAAATCGGATGGAGCGTTTGTGAATCCGCCGTTCTACTGCGACTACGGAAAAAATATCGAAGTCGGCAAAAATTTCTTTGCAAATTATAACTGCATGATTATTGATGTGGCAAAGGTCACGATCGGCGAGAACTGCCAGATGGCTCCGAATGTTGCAATTTATACTGCAGGCCATCCGATTCATCCGGCGGCAAGAAACTCTGCTTATGAATACGGCATTGAGGTAACGATCGGCGATAATGTATGGATCGGCGGAAATACCGTTGTTGTGCCTGGCGTACACATCGGAAGCAATGTTGTCATCGGAGCGGGAAGCGTTGTAACAAAAGACATTCCGGACTGGAGCGTGGCAGTGGGAAATCCGTGCCATGTGGTAAAAAAGATTACGGAAGAAGATAAACAGTATTATTTCAAAGACAGAAAATTTGATGACGAGGCATGGGAAGTTATCAAAGATCTGTAAGAACGGAAAGGAGTTCTTATGGCAAAAACAATGAGAGACAGAATCCGCGAGGGATATCTGTTTACGGATATGTGTGAGGGAATGCCCGCAGAGCGGACGAAAGCAAAAATGCTGATGAAAGCGTTCAATGAGACATCGGCGGAAGAGATTGACAAACGGTTTGAACTGATGGAGCAGATCTTCGGAAAGAAGACAGGCGCATGGATTGAGCCGCCGCTGTATTTCTGCTACGGCACACACATTTCCATTGGGGATGGATGTTACATTAATTTCAACTGCAATTTCGTGGACGACGGCCAGATCACCATCGGTGAGCGTGTGATGTTCGGACCGGCGGTTACGATTGCAACGGTCGGTCATCCGATCAATCCGAAGATGCGCGAGTACATGTACACGGATCCGGTGACGATCGGAAACGACTGCTGGATCGGCGGAAACGTAACGATCTGCCCGGGTGTGACGATCGGAGACAACACCGTGATCGGCGCAGGAAGCGTCGTGACGAAAGATATTCCGGCCAACTGCGTGGCAGCGGGAAATCCGTGCCGTGTGATCCGCGAGATCAACGAAAACGATGAAAAGTATTACTACAAAGACCGCCCGATTCTGGCAGAGGATCTGGCGGAAGAGGCAGAACTTCGGAAGAATCCGTGACCGGGATTCTGCATCGAACAAAAAAAGCTCTGCACTGCCCTCGGGAAAATCCGGGGTGCGGTGCAGAGCTTTTTCTTTTGCGGGGAAACTGTTATTTTGTCCAGCGGCGGAGCAGATCGGCGTATTCTTTGTAGGAATCACAGTTTTCAAATCGGAAGGACTGCGGCAGTTCGATCATGTGCGCCGGGGTATACTGTTCGAGGAGCGGAATCAGGATGCATTCTGCCTGAAAGAGGTATAAAATGCCGCGCTGGCGGAACTGCATGAAGTAGCAGAGTTCGTCGGAGGCGGAGGAAAATTCCGGGTAACGGCGGATCACATCCATCAGCTCGTTCGCCTGATCCATCTCTTTGTAATGCGTCCAGGACTGATGTACGCGGTCCACGAACTGCATCCACGGGGAATCGGATTTCGGATAGCAGATGCCCATGAACTGCGCATCCTTGTAGCTCCAGAGGGTCCACGAAATCTGTTTTTCGTTGAAC
>CAVBNJ010000384.1:0-2776 GCA_963596755.1 bacterium | reverse complement strand
AAAGGAAGAACAGGGAAGAGAATATTATTACCTGTTTGTGCGCGAGGACCGGACCGACATTACCGCAACGGATCTTTCCACGCTGCAGAACGCGAGAGTCGGCATCAATAAGGGCAGCATTCAGGTGGAGCTGTTTCAGGAGTGGTGCGAGGAGAACGGCGTGACGTGCGAGATCGAGCTGTATGAGAGCAGCCAGGACCGGTACGAGGATATGAACAACGGCCGGCTGGACGCGATCGTTTCGACGACAGTTGCCGAAAAAGAAATTTCGCAGTATCACTGGAATTCGATTGTAAAGATCGGATATTCTCCGTATTACTTTGCGGTCAGCAAAAAAGATCCGGCTCTGTACGAAGAACTCAACAGCGCCATCGCACAGGTTCTGCAGTCAGACTGGTATTATAACGAAAAAGTGTATCTGAAATACAATGGAAAAACCTCTGCGGCATCCGCGGGCCTCGAAGCGCGCGACAGGGAATGGCTGGAACAGAAAGGAACGCTGAAAGTCGGCTATACCGATAATACGCTCCCATATTCCGACTGGAATGAGAGCGGCGGGGAAATGATCGGACTGCTGTCCATGTTTATCGATCACATGGAGGAGCGGTATCAGGCGAAGTTTGAAGCGGTTAAATTCGAAAGCTATGATGAGATGGCCGATGCCCTGCAGCAGGGAACGGTTGATACGATCTTTCCGGTTTACGGCAGCTACTGGAGCGCGGAACAGAATGAAATGATGGTGACAGGAGAGCTGATTTCCAGTTATCTGATGGCAGCATATCAGGACACGTATGATAAAGATACGACGGAGGCCATTGCAGTCGTGCAGAGCAGTCCGATCCAGCGGTTCTGTGTCACCGAGCATTTTCCGAATGCGGAAATTGTATACTGCAAAAATGCGGAAGAGGGCTTAAAAGCCGTCAAAAACGGAAAAGCAGCGTTTGCGCTGATCTGCTCGGATACGTATTATGCATACCGGAACGAGTGGGAAACACTGCGGGATCTGAAGATTGCGAACACCGGCTACGATGTGCCGATCAGCTTCGCCGTGCGCCGGGATGATATTTCGATGTACCGTTTTGTGAAAAAGGGACTCGCGAGCATCAAGGATATGGATATCCACGAGGCGCTGATCGCGGAGGATTACGCCAATCCGGAGATGAATGTGCGGCAGTTTTTAGAGCGCCACGTCATTCTGGTGATTCTGGTATTCGGTGTGGTGCTGGCATTGATTCTGGTCCTGTTTGCGTACTATGTATTTTCGAGAAGAAGAAATGCGCGCCTTGCAAAATCAAACAGCGAGCTGAACGAAAAAGCCTACATTGACCTGGCGACGGGTCTTCCGAACAAGAATAAATGCGAGGAGATGACATCGTCCCATTACCATATTTCCAAGCCGACCGCCTGCTTTATGCTGGATCTGAATGACCTCAAAAAAGTCAACGATACACTCGGCCATGAGATGGGCGACATCATGATCCTGAATTTTGCCAAACTGCTGCGCAAAGTCGTCCCGCTGGAATACTTCGTGGGACGCTTCGGCGGGGATGAGTTTATCGTGATCGCAGAGGGCATCTCCGGAAAAGAGGAGGCCGAAAAACTTATCCGGAATATCCGGGAAATGATCGTAAAATTCAACGGCGTCCGCGGTGAATTCCAGATCAACTACGCCTGCGGCTACGCATTCTCCGGCGACTACCCGGATGCGTCCGTTTCCGATCTTCTGCATGAGGCGGATATCAAGATGTATGAGGATAAGATACGGAAGAAAGAAGAACAGAGAAAAAAAGAAAAACAGAAATAGAAACAAAAAGGAGAAACGAAATTCGAACGTTTCTCCTTTTGTTTTTGCACGCATTTTTGCGGGAGAGGCATATTTTAAGACTAGAATGAAAAAACAGGAGATCTGTTTATGAAAAGAAAATGGCTGACAGGCGCGCTTATGCTGGTACTGGCATCTGCGGCGCTGGCGGGATGCGGGGCGAAAAATGAGGGGGAAGGGAAGACGGAGCAGGTGACCTTAAACGAAGTGGCCCACTCGATCTTTTATGCGCCGCAGTACGTGGCAATCGAGGAGGGATATTTCGCGGACGAAGGCATTGATCTGACGCTGGTCACGGGATTTGGCGCAGATAAAGTGCTGACGGCGATGATTTCCGGGGAGGCGGACATCGGCTTTATGGGAGCGGAGGCGACCGTTTACGCATACCTCGAGGGAACCGCAGACCCGGTCGTAAACTTCGCACAGCTCACCCAGCGGGCGGGCAACTTTGTCGTGGCAAGAGAGAAAGATGATTCGTTTACCTGGGATAAATTAAAAACGAAAGAAGTATTGGGGGGAAGAAAAGGCGGAATGCCGGAAATGGTCTTCGAGTATGTGCTGGCACAGAAAGGCATTGATAAAAAAGACGTAAACATCAACCAGAGCATCGATTTCGGCTCCACAGCGGCCGCGTTCTCCGGCGGACAGGGAGATTATACGATTGAGTTTGAGCCGTCTGCGACGCTTCTGGAGCAGAAGGGCGACGGTTACGTGGTGGCATCCGTCGGAACGGAGTCCGGGTATGTGCCGTACACATCGTACAGTGTAAAGCAGAGCTACCTGAAAACGCACGGCGAGACGGTAGAAAAATTCACAAAAGCACTGCAGAAGGGCATGGATTTCGTGCAGACCCACACGCCGGAGGAGATTGCGAAGGTGATTGCCCCGCAGTTTGCAGAAACTGAACTTGAAACCATCACCGCGATCGTGCGCCGCTACTACGAGCAGGATACG
>CAVBNJ010000383.1:0-2779 GCA_963596755.1 bacterium | reverse complement strand
GGGTTATACTGCACCAGCGGGCGTTCACCGAGCGGCGGCTGGATCTGTGTCCAGGAAGAATAGCTGCCGCTCCAGACTTCATTTCCGAATGCCGCATTGACTGCTTCCACCGTTCCATACTTTTCTTTTAACCAGCCGCGGAACTTTTCGGCGCATGTGTCGCAGCAGCAGAATACCGCGTCAACCTCATTATCAATCTGCCAGGCAGCCACGTTTGGATTTCCCGCAAATGCCTTGCACATTTTTCGAATGATCCGCTCTGCAAAAAGGCGGTAGACCGGCGAATTGTAACAGCGATGGCCGCGCACACCCGGGTACATACGTCTTCCGTCCCGCTGGACCTGCAGTGTCTCCGGATATTTTTCATACAGCCATAACGGCGCGCAGTTCGTCGGCGTACACAGAATCGTTTTGATTCCATAGCCGCCGAACAGATTCACCACTTTTACCAGCCAGTCCAGTTCAAAATGGCCTTCTTCCGGCTCCATTTTGCACCAGGCAAATTCCGCCACACGGATCACTTTGATGCCGGCCTCTTTCATCCGCGCCGCGTCGGATTCCCACATAGCTTCGCCCCATCGCTCTGGATAATAATCGACACCGATTTTAATCTTCTCCATCTGTTTTCCCTCCCATTTTTTCTATTGTTTCTGCTAATTTTTCCCCACACGCAGAATCGCATCCTGAATATTTTCCACCGGGATCAGTGCGATTCCGCCGATTTTTTCCACGGACTTCATGCAGACAGCAGGCAAAATCACCCGCTCGAAGCCCAGTTTCTTTGCTTCCAGCACACGCTGCTCCGCCATACTGACGGCACGGACCTCGCCGCTCAGGCCGACCTCGCCGAATACAACCGTTTTTTCATCGATCACCTGGTCTTTGTAGCTCGATACAACGGCAAGCGCGATGCCAAGGTCGATCGCGGGCTCATTCATTTTAATTCCTCCAGCGATGTTGACGTAAGCATCGCTTGTGGAGAGATTCACTCGTGCACGTTTTTCCAGCACTGCCATCAGCAGATTCACCCGGTTGAAATCGCAGCCTGCAGCGGTGCGGCGCGGGATTCCGAAGTTGCTGTGGCAGACCAGCGCCTGAATTTCGATCAGGATCGGCCTTGTTCCCTCCATGGAGCATGCGACAACAGAGCCGGAGGCGCCCTCCGGTCTTCCATTCAGCATATATTCTGACGGATTTTTAACTTCCACGAGTCCCTCCGCCTGCATTTCAAAGACACCGATCTCATTGGTCGAACCGAAACGGTTTTTTACCCCTCGCAGAATCCGGTAGGACGCGTGGCGGTCGCCCTCGAAATACAGCACGGTATCCACCATATGCTCCAGAACACGCGGGCCGGCTACATTACCGTCTTTTGTCACATGACCGACGATAAAAATCGAGATTCCCATTCCTTTTGCAATCTGCATCAGCACGTTGGTTGACTCGCGTACCTGGGAAACGCTGCCAGGTGCGGAGCCGACTTCTTCGTTATACATGGTCTGAATCGAGTCAATGACCGCAATCTCTGGCTTTTCTTTTTCCATCACAGCGCGTATGATGTCAAGGTTCGTCTCGCAGAGCAGGGACAGATTTTCATTAAACTCGCCGATCCGCACGGCGCGCAGCTTGATCTGGCGCAGGGACTCCTCTCCGGAAATATATAATACCTGGTGTCCCGCTGTGGACAGCATGCGGCAGACCTGCAGAAGAAGGGTGGATTTTCCGATTCCCGGATCGCCGCCGACAAGTGTCAGAGAACCCGGTACGATTCCGCCTCCGAGGACGCGGTCGAGTTCTCCGATTCCGGTCGGAATACGTTCTTCTTTTCCCGTTGAGATTTCTGTCAGATGAACCGGCTTTCTGCCCGCCGCACTGTGGCTGCCGATGCCCTGATTTCCCGCCGGCGTTTTGGAGGCCGTCGGTTCTTCCACAAAAGTATTCCATTCCCTGCACGCCGGGCACTGACCCATCCATTTTCCGGATTCGTATCCACAGTTCTGACAGAAAAAGGCTGTCTTTTTTGCTTTTGCCATGGTTGTCTCCTTTATTTTGATCCTTCTATGAAAAAAAGCTGCCGCACACATTCTGCGACAGCCTTCTTTTCTTATTTCATCATGCTTTTACAATTTCTACTGCTACATCCTCTGCTTTTTCCAACTCTACGCTGAAAGAAAGTTTTCCGCCGAGGTTTGTGGTCATGTGGCCAACGTTTACGCCGTCGAGCAGTACCTTGTATTCGGTTTCTGCTTCCATTTCAACGGTGATCTGTGCATCTTCCGGGCCTTCTACTTTGAAGGTCATGCCGCCGTCGAATACATTCAGATCGGTAACGGCCGTTCCCGGAACGGATTCGTATACGAACAGTCCGTTTCTCTCCAGCTTTGTGATTTCCTTAAAGGTTTTTACTTTATACAGATCTCCTCTGTGCTCAAAATCAGATTTTTTTGCCTTTGCCGCAAGCTCGTAATCTCCGAAGCTGATACCTCCGTCTGCCTCTGTGCGGATTAATTCTTTTACTACTGACATTTGTAAATGCCCTCCTGGTCTTGTCTTTTGTGGTGTTTCGTTTCTTTGTGAAAATCATACCATAATCGAAAAGATTTTACCATATGATTTATGGATTTTTTATATTATTTTTTCTCGATAACCTTAAACGTAATCTCTTTCTTGCTCATTCCGGCTGCAACGGTATCGCCTTTTTTCACTTCTCCGTTCAGGATTGCTTCTGCGAGTGGATCCTCGATTTTGCTCTGGATCGCACGTTTTAACGGGCGGGCAC
>CAVBNJ010000382.1:0-2781 GCA_963596755.1 bacterium | reverse complement strand
GCGATACGATGGGTAAATACCATCCGCACGGCGACAGCTCTATTTACGATGCCCTCGTTGTGATGGCACAGGATTTTAAGAAGGGCCAGCCGCTCGTGGACGGCCATGGAAACTTCGGTTCGATTGAGGGAGACGGTGCCGCAGCCATGCGATATACCGAGGCGAGACTGCAGAAGATTACACAGGAAGTCTATTTAAAAGATCTCGACAAGGACGTTGTTGATTTCGTGCCGAACTTTGACGAGACGGAAAAAGAGCCGTCCGTCCTGCCGGTGCGCGTGCCGAACCTGCTGCTGAACGGAGCCGATGGTATCGCGGTCGGTATGGCGACAAGCATTCCGCCGCACAACCTGTGTGAGATCGTGGATGCGGTCAAAGCCTACATGAAAAACAACGACATCACCGTCAAAGGCCTGATGAAATACATCAAAGGACCGGACTTCCCGACGGGCGGCATCGTGGTCAACCAGGACGATCTGCTGTCGATCTACGAAAAAGGTGTCGGCAAGATCAAGATCCGCGGAAAAGTGGAAGTGGAGAAGGGTAAAAACGGAAAGCAGTTCCTTGTGATTACGGAAATCCCTTATCCGATGATCGGCGCCAATATTGGAAAATTCCTGAACGATGTGGCAGGACTTGTGGAGAGCAAAAAAGCGCCGGAGATCGTCGATATTTCCAACCAGTCCTCGAAAGAGGGAACACGGATCGTGCTCGAGCTGAAAAAAGGCGCGGACGTGGAGCGGATCACCAATCTGCTGTACAAGAAAACACGCCTGGAGGATACCTTTGGTGTCAATATGCTCGCCGTAGCGGACGGAAGACCGGAGACGTTAAGTCTCAAGCAGGTAATTGAGCACCACGTTGATTTCCAGTTTGAAGTGGCAACCCGCAAATATCAGAATCTTCTCCGCAAGGAGATGGAACGCCGCGAGGTGCAGGAAGGCCTGATTAAAGCGTGCGACGTGATCGATCTGATCATCGAGATTCTGCGCGGAAGCAAGACACAGAAGCAGGTAAAAGAGTGCCTGATCATGGGTGTAACTGACGGTATCCGCTTCAAATCGAAGGCAAGTGAGCGCATGGCCGCACAGCTCTGCTTCACGGAGCGCCAGGCAACGGCGATTCTGGAGATGCGTCTGCAGAAACTGATCGGACTGGAAGTGGAAGCGCTCTTAAAAGATCATGAAGCAACCGTAGCAAAGATCACAAAATACGAGGATATCCTGAACAATTACGATTCGATGTCTGAGGTGATCATGGAAGACCTGACCCAGATTAAGAAAGAGTACGGTCATAAACGGAAAACCGCGATTGAGAACGCCGAGGCGATTGTTCTCGAAGAACCGAAGGTCGAGGAGATGGATGTTGTCTTCCTGATGGACCGCTTCGGTTATGCGAAGACGATCGACACATCCGCCTATGAGCGAAACAAAGAGGCAGTTCACAACGAGAACAAATACGTATTCCAGTGCAAGAATACAGACAAGATCTGCGTCTTTACGGATCTTGGCATGATGCACAGCATTAAAGTAATGGATATTCCGTTCGGACGGTTCCGCGACAAGGGAACGCCGATTGACAACCTTGGAAATTACAGCAGCCAGAAGGAACAGATGATTTACGTCGATGCGCTGGAAAACATCAAGAACAACAAGCTGCTGTTCGTCAGCGCGGCCGGTATGGTGAAACTCGTTGACGGATCGGAGTTTGATGTTGTCAAACGGACGATTGCGGCGACGAAGCTCTCCTCCGAGGAGGACCGCCTGATTCTCGCAGAAGTCTGCCAGGAGCAGGAGTATGTGGTTCTGCAGACGAAGAACGGTGTTTTCCTGCGTTTTCTCACCAGCGAAGTGCCGGAGAAGAAGAAAGCAGCCATCGGTGTACGCGGCATCCGTATGGCAGAGGGCGACACGGTAGAGCACGCATATCTGCTGGCAAGCCGGATGGATTACACGATCACGTATCACGATAAGGAGATTTCTCTGACATCGAAGATTAAGCTGGCAAAACGCGATACGAAGGGAACGAAAATCCGGGTATAAGAGAGAGTTTTGATGACAGAAAAGGGCGCCTGCCCGATACCAGAACGGTACGGGGCAGGCGCCCTTTCTGCACAGCTTTTAGTTGTTCGAAAAACTGTGGGAAGTCTTTCTTGGGGTTCTTCTCTCGATGGCAACGTACGGGCGATGATGGCCGACGTATTTGTATGCCGGACGGATGATCTTTCCTTCGTTGACGAGCTCCTCGATCCGGTGTGCAGACCAGCCGGAGATACGGGAGATCGCGAAGATCGGGGTGTAGAGTTCTTTTGGAAGACCAAGCATCGTGTAAACGAAACCGCTGTAGAAATCGACATTTGCACAGACCGGTTTGAGCAGACGGCGCTTTTTGGCGATGCATTCGCCGGCAATGCGTTCTACGGACTCATAGAGAGCAAATTCTTTTTCGCGGTGTTTCTCTGCGGAAAGCTTCTTTGCATATTCTTTCAGGATGACACAACGTGGATCGGACAGGGTATAAACAGCGTGGCCCATACCATAGATGAGACCGGAGCGGTCGAAAGCGTCACGGTCGAGCATTCTGGTCAGGTAGGTGCGGAGCTCGTTTTCATCCTCCCAGTTTTTCACGTTCTCTTCAATATTTTCAAACATCTCCATAACCTTCAGGTTGGCACCGCCGTGGCGAGGTCCTTTTAAGGAGCTGAGAGAAGCGGCAACAGCAGAGTAGGTGTCGGTTCCTGAGGAGGAGACAACGTGTGTCGTAAAAGTAGAGTTATTTCCA
>CAVBNJ010000381.1:0-2802 GCA_963596755.1 bacterium | reverse complement strand
GTGATGGCGATCTTCTGTCCGATTAGATGGTTCATCAGTGTGGATTTTCCAACGTTCGGGCGGCCGATCAGGGCTACAAAGCCGGATTTATAATTTGCATTGTTTTCCATTGCTGTTTCGTCTCCTAAATTATAAGTTCTCTACGTTCTTGAACAGTTCTTTCTCTTTCTGAATTGCCGCTTCGCTTCCGACAACGCAGATGTTGTTCTGTTTTAATGCTGCATCTACAAGGTCTGCCAGTGCATGAATATCATCCAGCGTTGCATCAAGAATCTGGTCTCTCTCCTGCTGGAAGTCTGCTTCTGTGATGCCGTTGAACCATGCGCTCTCGGAGGTCTGGCCTTTGGCGGACGGGTTCATCGGGACATCGAGTTCGCTGATAGTTCCGATAATATATTTTGTCATCTGGCGCTCGTCTGCCTCGAAATTGCGCACGTAATTGGCAATTCCGCGGTATACTTCGAGTGTTTTTCCGACGTTCGGGTCGCGGTAAGAGGAAATGCAGGCGTTTCCGCCTCTGCCGAAGGCACCGCCGCAGCCGTAAGCGCCGCCTTTGACACGGATGTTCATCCACAGGTAATCGTAGCTCAGCATCACGCGCAGGATGCGCAGGGCACCGGTGTAGTCGTAGCCTTCGCGCTCAAAGTTTCCGCAAAGTGCCACGTACTGTACCTGGCCGGAGGTCTGGAATGCTTCGTTTTTCTGTTCAAAGTCGTACTCGATGCTGCCCGGTTTTACTTCATCGGTATACAGAGTTTCTTTGAACGCTGCAATCTTCTCTTCCAGCGGCGCATAGCCGGTCTCGTCTGCCGTGTAGGACACAGTCAGGTTCTCCTTGCGGAAGATGTATTTCATCAAGGTCTGCAGATTTGCAGTCAGCTCTGCTTTTTTCTCATCGAAATGCTCGTCCAGATCTTTTAAGAGCTGGTAGAAGCCGATGCCGACGATGCGGTCCTGGAAATTGCTCATCGGGGAGTAATAGGAGCATGCGCGCATCACAGCGGTTGCATTTCCGGCGGAGGACAGGCGGTTCTGCAGACCGGATTTCATACTGGAAATGATCTCGTGGAGACGTTTTTCATCATCCAGACGGGAGGTTTTCAGGATTTCCTGTACCATTTCCATGACGAATCCCAGTTTGTCGTACAGGAATTTCGCGCGGATGCCGAACATTCTGCGGCAGTCATCATCATTTCCCGGAATGCGGAATACCTGCAGGCCGCAGTTGATGCCGCCGGTCTGCGCATTGATCTCGTTGAAGAGTTCACCATAGGTATAATTTTCCGTATCAACGTAGCCGAGAACGGATTTTAAGATGCCCATGTACGGAATCAGCTCATTCGGCACATTTTTTGTATCGAACAACAGGCTTAAGTAGCCGATGCCGTTGGTAAATACTTTGTGATGAAGCACGGTCGTTCCGCCTACTTCATGTTCGTCGTTGTAGAGCTTGATGGACTCTCTCTTGATGTCGCTGCGTTTCAGAAGCGGAATCGTCTCAAGAGCTTCCTCGCTCTCCTCTGCTTCCTGATACTCTGCCAGTTCTTTCGTATCGGCGATGATCTTCTCGATTTCTTCTTTCGAGAGGCTCTCTTTATACTTCTGCAGTTTTTCTGCTGTCTTCGCATCGTTTTCTGCAGCAAGGCCGGTCTTCGGAACGAGTGTTACGATAGAGGCATGGGTGTTGTCCAGCAGATACGTCTGGATCAGGTTCTCGAAATAGCCCTCTTTTGCCAGTTTTTTCAGTTCATCGTAGATGGCAAGCTGCTGCAGATAGGCGAATGGCTTGTTCTCGTCGTACAGCCAGCTGTCGAAGACGTCGATGCCGTACATCAATCCCTTCGGGAAGCTGGAAAAATCGGCCTCGCGGAAGCGGAATTCGAAATAGTTGATGCCTGCCTCGATGGCTTTCTGATCGATGCCGTTTTTCACGATGTCTTCCAGCGTGCTGCGGATGATGGACAGGAATTTTTCTTTCTCGTTCTCGTCCGCATTCTTTGCTACGATGGAGAAGAACGGCTGTAAAATACCATCCTCATAGGAACCGTAAACATCTTTTCCGATGTGTGCGTCAAGGAGTGCCTGTTTGACCGGGGCTCCTGGTGCGTCAAGGAGTGCATACTCCAGAACAGAAAATGCTACATTTAATTTTACATCCAGACCGCTGCCGATGACCATGTTGTAGGACAGGTAAGCGTTATTTTCAAGCGGATCACCGTCAAGTACCGGGTACTCGCGGATCAGGTCGAGTTTTTCTGCAAATGGTTTCTGATACGGAATTTCGGAATTTACTTCTTTTGCATCAAAGTGGGACAGGTATTTTTCATCCATCCATGCCAGTTTTTCTTCCATATTCATGTTTCCATACAGATAGATATAGCTGTTAGACGGATGGTAGTATGTCTGATGGAACTTCAGGAAGTTTTCGTAGGTCAGATTCGGGATGCAGGACGGATCTCCGCCGGATTCTACGCCGTACGGGGTGTCCGGGAACAGGGTGTTGAAGGTTTCACGGCTCAGCACCTCGTCTGCAGAGGAGAAGGCTCCTTTCATCTCATTGTATACAACGCCGTTGTAAGTCAGCGGATCGGTTTCATTCTCCAGATGATAACTCCATCCCTCCTGGCGGAAGATTTCGTCATGCTGGTAGATGTTCGGATAAAATACGGCATCCATGTAGACGTGCATCAGGTTCTGGAAGTCGGCGTCGTTGCAGCTTGCCACCGGATACATGGTTTTGTCCGGGTAGGTCATCGCATTCAGGAAAGTATTCAGGGAGCCTTTGACGAGCTCTACAAATGG
>CAVBNJ010000380.1:0-2803 GCA_963596755.1 bacterium | reverse complement strand
AGCGTATTGGTGGTTCCATCCGGGTTCCGCAGGGTAATCTGTTTTTCACAGCCCTATGCTGCCCCCTCCATCCGGATCGACACCTCGGCATGGAGATCCAGATTTTCTGCCGCTCTCTGTCCGGAAAAAGATTCCTCAAACGGCCGTCTGCCGTTTCCCGAACGGGTATACCGCTCGCTTCCGAATCCATGGCTTCTGCCGTGGAACATCTGTTCAAAGAAATCGCCGAACATATCGTCCGCATTTCCTTCGAAGTGGAATTCGTGATAACCGCCGTTATTTCCGGCTCCGCCGAACGGGTTTCCATACGCATTGCCATATGGATTTCCGCTGCCCTGCTGGCTGTATGCGCCGGCTCCCTGGTCGAACGCCGCAAAACCGAACTGATCATACATCTTTTTCTTTTCCGGATCACTTAAAACAGAATACGCTTCTGTCACTTCTTTAAATTTCTTTTCCGCATCCGGATTTCCCGCATTCGTATCGGGATGATATTTTTTCGCCAGTTTCCGGTATGCGCGCTTGATTTCTTTCTCGTCCGCATTCCGGCTGACGCCTAATACTTCATAATAATCTCTCTTTGTTTCCATCATCGGGCCACCTCCTGTTAAGCCTTTTCCTGATTTTCCAGGCGAACATTCCTGGCTCTTTTGTTGTTCTACCCGTACTATAACACGCAATTTTTGCACTGTCAATTCTTTTCACAGAACTTTTAAAATTCACAGGGCGATTGAAAATTCCCGTATGCACTGTTACAATAGAAACCACAAAAACGATACGATCTTTTTATGGAGGTGATACGCATGGACTCGATTCTCTGGTTCCGCACCCGACAGTGGGTGTTAAGCCGTGTTCTTCATCTTACGGAGCACAAAAAGCAGACGCTCCTTGCAGCACCGGATGCCCTTCTGGAACTTCCTGCGTTATTTCAGAAACGCCGGCTTTCCCGGATTCTTCTTGTGACAACACCTGGCTTTATCCGCCGCGGAACGCTTGATCCGCTTCTTGCCGCCTGCAAAAGAGAAGGGATTTCCGTCACTGTTTTCTCCGACATTGCCCCGGACCCGCAGATTGCAAGTGTGGAACAGGGCTTTTGTCTCTATCAGCAGGTTCAGGCACAGGCCATTCTTGCAGTCGGCGGAGGCTCTGTTCTTGATGTGTCAAAGCTGATCGGGGCACGTGTCTGCAGTCCGAAAAAGGCAGTTCCCGAAATGCGGGGACTTCTGAAAATTCATCGAAAACTTCCGCCGCTGTTTGCTGTGCCGACAACGGCTGGAACCGGTTCGGAGGCAACTGCGGCTGCGGTCATTACCGACTGCATCGACGGAAAACCATACAAATACGCCGTCAACGATCTCTGTCTGATCCCGGATACGGCGGTTCTCGATCCATGCCTTACGCTCACCCTTCCGCCCTCCATGACCGCCGACACCGGCATGGATGCCCTGACACACGCAATGGAAGCATTCCTGAATCTTTTCGCCTCACGCACAGTCCGACAGTCTTCCGTTGAAGCAGTCCGTGAGATCTTCCATGCCCTCCCATCCGCCTTTGCAGATGGCTCCGATCTGGCTACGCGGCAGGAAATGCTCCATGCATCGTATCTGGCCGGCTTTGCGTTTACAAACAACTTTGTCGGCTACGTCCACGCGATCGCCCATGCCGTCGGCGCACTGTATCATATTCCGCACGGGAGAGCAAACGCGATTCTGCTTCCCGCCGTTCTGCGTGAATACGGTTCCTGCATTGCGCCGGAACTCGCGCTGCTGGCCGATGAACTTTCCCTTGGCGGCGACACCGTTCCGGAAAAGGCAGAACGGATGATTTCTGCCATCGAAGCCATGCGTGATTCCTTTGCGATTCCTTCTGCCCTGCCGCACCTTTCGCCGGATGATTATACAGAGATTGCACGCCGTGCCTTAAAAGAGGCAAACCCCACATACCCCGTTCCGCAGATCTGGGATTCTGAAAAAATCTTTTCTGTGCTCCGCCGCGTGCAGTCCTAAAGCCATTCTTTCCTGAATTTAAATTTGACAGAATGCCAAAAACATGGTAATTTATTAGAGATATCGCATAGAGGAGTGAATAAAATGAATAAGAGAACCATGAAAAAAATGGCCAAAGCGAAACAGCAGGCTGCGGAAGCTGCAAAAACAGCGGAAACCGTTGTAAAGACACCGGCGCCGGCAAAAGAAGTAAAACCAACGACTGAAAAAACCTTACATACAGAAGCAGCCGAAGGAAAAGCAGAAGCTGCAAAAGAGCCGAAAAAGGCAGCTAAAAAAGAAAGCGTTAAAAAAACAGTAAAAAAGGAGACCACTGAAACCATGGCAGAAGCAGTAAAAACCCCACGTAAAATGACAAAAGTAACCGATACCGTTCTTGAGATCTTCGAGACAAAAGTTTCCATGAAAGATCTGGAAGCAGTCATCAAAAAAGAAGTAAAAGCAAACGGATTAAAAGGCGAGATCAAAATCTACCTGAACGCTGAGCAGAGAGCCGCTTACTACACCGTAGACGGACAGGGATCTGATGATTTCAAAGTAGATCTGACCACTCTTGCAGAATAATTTTTCTGCCGCCTGATCATTCGAGCAGACCAAAAGCAGCATGTCCGAAACAAAGTCTTCCGTATTTTGTTTCGGGCATGTTTTTTGCTGTCTGTCCCCCAAATTTGAAAACAATAAGGTATTTTTCTTATGAAAACTGTAAACCATCTCGGAACCGACCCGATCGGAAAACTGGTTCCCCGTATTGCCTTTCCGAGTATGCTGGCGCAGTTCGTAAGTGTTCTGTACAGCAT
>CAVBNJ010000379.1:0-2805 GCA_963596755.1 bacterium | reverse complement strand
TCATTGATACGTATGTATACCGTATGGGTATTATCAACAATGACTATTCCTTCTCAACGGCAGCCGGCATGTTCAAATCTGTTGTCGCGCTGATCATGATTCTGTTTGTCAACCAGGTTGCCAAGAGAACCGGCAACGAAGGTCTGTTCTAAGAGAGAAAGGAAGGAATGAAAATGAAAGCATCAAAAAGCGGTGGTACCGCAATCAAACGTGGAAAAGCAGAAAAAGCATTTACCGTATTCAACTACATATTTTTTGTCCTTCTGAGTATCGTAATGGTTTACCCGTTCTGGCATGTCATCATGATGTCCTTCAGTTCTGTAGAAGCGACAGCAAAGGGCGGTGTGTTCCTCTATCCGCAGGGCTTTAACCTCGATACCTACGCAAAAGTATTTAAAGATCCGTCCATCTGGACCGGATATGCAACAACGATCGGTGTTACGGTTCTTGGAACTGTATTTGGAACCCTGTTTACCGCAACAACCGCATACCCGCTTTCCAAGGCAAACCTGCCGTTCCAGAAAACACTGAACTTCCTGATTCTGTTCACGATGCTGTTTTCCGGCGGTATGATCCCTGGATACCTGTTAATCAAAAACATGCACCTGATCGACAACCGTCTGTCTCTGATTCTGCCGGGGCTGATCAGTGCATACAACGTAATCATTATGCGAAGCTTTTTCTCCACGATTCCGGAGAGCCTTGAGGAGTCCGCAAGACTGGACGGCGCGAACGATGTTACGATCTTTGCAAAAATCGTACTTCCGCTTTCCAAGGCCAGCATCGCAACCATCGCACTGTTCACCGCAGTTGGATATTGGAATGATTACTTCTCCAGCGTTCTGTATATCAATACCAAGAGCAAATGGTCTCTGCAGGCGGTTCTCCGCTACATGCTGACAAACACCAACCAGGCGATGCAGTCTGCCGGTGTTACCGTAACAGCAACCACGAACGTAACGGCAGCTACCATTAAAGCAGCATCCGTTGTCGTTGCAACCGTACCGATTCTGTGCGTATATCCTTTTGTGCAGAAATATTTTGTAAAAGGTGTTATGATCGGCGGCGTTAAGGGCTGATTTTAACGATAAAAAAAGAGGAGGAAGAGAAATGAAAAGAAGAATGATGGCACTGCTCCTTGCAGGAGTAATGGGAGTGGGAATGATGTCAGGCTGCGGAAGCAGCAAATCTGCAGACAGCGGAAAAGTTGTAAGAGAAGAATCGGATGAGCCGATCGACGTGCTGAACCAGGATGAGAAAATGAAACTTTCCATCGTATGCCTGCAGGGCTACACCCAGCCGGACAGCGAAATGCAGAAATGGATGGAGGACCGCTACAACCTGGATATCGAGATCATTGCACTGCCGGGCTGGTCAGATGCAACCTCCAAAATCTCCCTTCTGATGGGCGATGAGACACAGAGACCGGACATCATCTGGTGGTGGAACATGGAGGCCGACTATACGAAATGGGTAGACGCAGGCCTTCTGGTAGATGTTTCTCCTTATATGAAGAAATACACCAACATGGTTGACTACTACAACGATGTAGACCCTGGCGTTATGTTCTACGCATCCGGAGACAACGGAATTTACCGTATCCCGGGAGACGTTGCAGAGCCGGCATGCGAGACTCTGTGGATCCGGAAAGACTGGCTGGACAACCTGGGACTTGAGATTCCGACCACACTGGATGAACTGGAAGACTGCCTGTACAAATTCACCTTCGACGATCCGGACGGAAACGGTGTAGACGATACCTACGGATGGAATGGTGATGGATACGATTACCGTACCTTCTGGCCATGGATCCAGGGAAGCGGCGACGGAAACGGACGTATGGACTTCCTTCGTCTGGAAGACGGTTCCTACGTTTACGGACCGACCACCGATGACTGCAAAGAGTGGCTGGGACGTGTTGCAAAACTGTATGCAGACGGTGTTATCGACCCGAGCATCATCACCGATACCGACCGTGACGAGGAGATGGCAAACGGCGGATTCGGCGCAACCTACAGCTGGGTATCCTGGAACAACCCGTCCAGCGGTACCATGCAGTCCTTCTATGCATCCAATCCGGACGCAGAGTGGATTCCGATCGACATGGTAAGCGGCGACAACGGCAACCCGCAGGATGAGCCGGCAACGATCGCAGCATGGTGCTATTTCGGTATCACAAACGTTTGCTCCGATCCGGAGAGAGCGTATGCAATCTTTGATGATATGGCAACACCGGAGAACTGGATTCACAAGAAATTCGGCGTTGAGGGAAGAGACTACAAAGACAACGGCGACGGAACTTACGAAATCATCAACCCGGGCGATGGCGCAGTCAACACCGAGCAGAATCTTGGTATCAACCTGTTCCAGGATCTCTTCGCAAGAAAAGATGCTGCCAACATCGCCAACACAGAAGAGACGACTGCACTCTTTGAGAAAGTAAAAGAGAACAGCCGTGATGCTTATGCTAAGACCATCGAGAAAAAGAACCCGGATGCATACACCGTAAACAACGATCTCGGAACCGATATCGGTGATGCGATGAAAGAGTACACCTGGGGTGTCATCGGCGGCGGAAAATCTCTGGACGACTGGGATTCCTACGTTGATAAAATCAACAACCTTGGTCTGCAGGATGTTCTTGACGAGCTGCAGGAAATCCACGGAAAACAGGTAGAAGACTACCAGAAATACCTGGAAGAGTACAACAAGTAAAACAAAGAAATCATGCGTAAACGCACCCGCCGGAGCCTCCTTTCCGGCGGGTGTATTTTTACGGAATCCTGCTTTTTGCGCTTGACAGGG
>CAVBNJ010000378.1:0-2811 GCA_963596755.1 bacterium | reverse complement strand
ATTCTTATTTTGCCACATTTTCCTCCAAAATGCAAAATAAACATTGCGCTCTTACGCTTTTTTGATTAAAATTAATAAATACTTTAAAAGAATAACCAAAACCCTTAAGATATGGAGGATCAACCCTTGATTGACAGTATTATTTTTGATGTGGACGGCACGCTGTGGGATTCTACGGACGTTGTTGCCGGCGCATGGAATCAGATTATTGAAAAAGAAACCGATATGACACCGGATCTGACCGGAGCCCGCTTAAAAGGCCTGTTCGGCCGCCTGCTCCCGGATATCGCCGCCGTCATTTTTCACGAATATCCAAAGGAGCGCCAGTTAGAGCTCATCGAGGCGTGCTGTGCCAAAGAGCATGAGGCGCTGCTCGCGACCCCGGCTCCCGTTTACCCGGGACTTGTCGATGCACTCTCTATTTTATCCAGACATTACCCGCTTTATATCGTGAGCAACTGCCAGGCGGGTTATATTGAAGTTTTTCTGGAGGCGACAGGCCTCGGCCATTATTTCAAAGACCATCTCTGTCCGGGCGACACCGGAAAGGCGAAAGCCGACAACATCCGCACGATCATTGAGCAGAACCATCTGCAGCACGCTGTCTATGTCGGCGACACCGACGGCGATCACAAGGCGACCAACGAGGCCGGCATTCCGTTTGTACACGCTGCGTACGGCTTTGGTCAGACAGAAAATCCCGACTATACAATTGACTCCCCGATGGATCTGGCAGCCCTGTTTGTGCCGGAACCTTAAATCTTATGCTGCTTCACAAAAGTAAAAAACGCGCGTTCCCATTTTTGTTGGAAACGCGCATTTTTTATGTCTTACTTTATTCTTTTTAATTCTCATCTTTACCCGGATAATCGTCATCATCAGACGGTCTCTCCTGATCCGGTGCACTTGGTTCCTCAGTCGGTTCCGGTGTGGACGGGGTTTCCGTCGGTGCTACAGTCGGCTCCGGTGTGGACGGGGTTTCCGTCGGTGCTGCGGTCGGTTCCGGTGTAGACGGGGTCTGCGTCGGTGCTGCCGTTGGATTCGAAGTAGACGGTGTTCTTGTCGGTGCTACATAATTATAGTCATCATCGTCGTCATCATACGTATAAGACGGCGCTGTTGTCGGCGTGGTATCCGTCGTATCATCGATGTTCTCATCGTCTGCTTCCGGTGCCTGCGTTACCGTAAGGGTATCCTCACTGACTTCATACGCTTCGGAATAATAAACGATAACCGGTGTTCCGTCATCTATATTCTCATATAAAGCCTGTGCCACTGCCGTCGGAAGTGCAACCGAACCTGTCGTCGATCCTGCAGTCTGATACAGGTTTCCGCCGAAGCTGCTTCTCCAGGAAGCATCGTAGAAACCGATCTCTCCGTTGAACGGAATCCAGGAATCAACATCTCTCTCCCAGGAATAGCTGCCGTCTGCCTGAAGCTCTCCATGCAGTTTTTTCTGGCTCTCTTTTGCTGCAGTTGTGTAGATACCCGGTTGTGTGTAGCTGCTCTGCTCCATCAGTCCGGTTACACAGTCGCCGTCAACAACAAGGTTTCCATCTTTATAGAACCAGATATGCTGGCGGCTGGCATCAACCTCTACATAGGTTTTGCCGAATCCATTATTCTCTGTAGAAACAGCGAACTCTTTTGAGGAATACTGCGGCTCTCTTGTGTCTGCTGCATGAGCGTCCACTTCTTCCGCAATCTTGGCGATCTCCTGCTCCTGATCCACTTTCCAGCCGTAGCCTTCCTGATTCACCGTCACACCGCCGTCGATGCCCGTTGCCGGGAAAGTGTGGTCTTTTCCAACAGTATCGATTGCTGCGGCAAGACCTGCCACATACTCCGTTACTTTTTCATTCCACTGATTTTCATCTTTGGAATAATTTCCATCTGCATCAACCTTCAGCCAGTCTTTCATCGTGTTTCCATCGAGAACCTGCGTCGTTCCGTCCGGCATATTGTATGTGATGCTCGCGCGTACCAGCTCATTTAACTGATCCTTCTGTGCATTCAGTGTCTCGTCGTCGGCTGTGATCAGGGTTCCGTCGTAAACGCCGGCTTTTTCAAGATCAACTTCCGTATCTCCCTCTGTCAGCGCATTCTCAATGCACTGTTTTGCAAGGGTAAGATCCATTCCCTCACCCATAACAGCGTCAACAATTTCAAACTCATTGTTCTGGAATGTGATGTAGGCGCTGGCCGGTGCATCTTCACCGTCTGCAGACTGGAACTCTTCAAATCCATTGATCATGTCATCCAGTTTTTCCTGGCTGTACTGCATGGTCACCTGAGAGGTTTTCACCTTTCCGCCATTGCCCAGGAACCAGAGGAGACTGTTCTGCTTCTTTAATGCATTCTCCACGCTTCCATCCTCAGCGTAGGTATAATCAATATCTTTTCCACTGACACTCTTCGTATCGTTGTCTTTAAATTTTACACTTAACGTATAATTTGCAGCCTGCTCTCTGATTTTCGTCTCCGCCTCTGTGGCTGTCAGATCCGAGCAGTCTACTCCATTGATCGTCGTTCCATTGAAGAAACACTTCTGATAATGAAGCATTCTGTTTCCATAGAAGAAACCGCCTGCGACAATCACAGCAGCCGCGGCAACTATGGCAACTGTACCGCCGCCTTTTCCTTTTTTCTTCTGCGGTTTTGCTCCATGCGGAACGTACTCTTCGTCATCATCCTCATAATCGTCGTAGTCGTCATCGTCTTCCAGTGATTCCGGCATCGGGATATGGCCGATGGTATCGTTTACGAGACGCTCCATCGCAACTTCTACCTGGTCACCGAGCTGTTCTCTTT
>CAVBNJ010000377.1:0-2821 GCA_963596755.1 bacterium | reverse complement strand
TTCGTGCGGGCATTTTTATTCAAGAGTTCGACGGAAGTCGAACTTTCCTATAAAGTAAAAAAATCTCTGTCGGAAGTTCACACTCCTGACAGAGATTTTATTTTTATCTTTTTTAGATCTGTGCTACAACAAAGATATCATAGATGGCTTTGATTGCAGTCTCGAAATCGCGGTTCTCCACGCCGATGATGATGTTGAGTTCGCTGGAACCCTGATCGATCATCTTGACATTGACATGCGCATGTGCCAGTGCGGAGAAGATTCTTCCGGCTGTGCCTCTCGTTCTTCTCATGCCGCGGCCTACAACGGCGATCAGTGCCAGATCGGACTCAAGGTCGATGGAATCCGGCTGTACTGCGCGGTGCAGTCCTGCGATGATCTGCTGCTCTTTTTCTGCGAATTCATTCTGATGAACGAATACCGTCATCGTATCGATGCCGGACGGCATATGCTCGAAGGAAAGGTCGTTGTCTTCAAAAACGCCGAGCACTTTTCTGCCAAAGCCGATCTCGGTATTCATCATGCTCTTCTCTACGGTGATCGAAGCAAAGCCTTTCTTTCCTGCGATACCGGTGATGGTGAATTTCGGTTTGCTGCAGGTGTTCTCCACGATCATGGTTCCCGGATCTTCCGGTGCGTTGGTGTTCAGCACGTGGATCGGAATGCCCTCCTGGCGGAGCGGGAAGATGGAATCCTCATGAAGTACGGTAGCTCCCATGTAGGACAGCTCACGCAGCTCACGGTAAGTAATTGTAGAAATAACCTCCGGATCTTTGACGATACGCGGATCGGTTACAAGGAAACCGGAAACGTCGGTCCAGTTCTCGTAGATGTCAGCGTGTACGGCTTTTGCCACGATGGAACCGGTGATATCAGAACCGCCGCGGGAGAAGGTTTTTACGCTTCCGTCCGGTTTTGCGCCGTAGAATCCAGGAACGACTGCGTTGTCCAGGTCTTTTAAACGCTCAGAAAGCACTTTGTCCGTCTTATCTGCAAGGAAGTTTCCGTTCTCGTCGAAGCAGATCACTTCTGCAGAATCAATATACGTATATCCCAGATAGTTTGCCATCACGATACCGTTCAGGTACTCTCCGCGGGATGCGGCATAGTCCTCTCCGGCTGCTGCTGCAAAGTTTTCTGCGATTTTTTCAAATTCCGGGGAAAGATCCAGGCTGAGGTTCAGACCGTCGATAATCTCCTGATATCTCGCTTTGATGTTCTGCAGTTTCTTCTTGAAATCTCTTCCGGCAACTGCAGTGCGGTAGCAGTCATACAGCATATCGGTTACTTTTGTATCAGCAGAATTACGTTTTCCCGGTGCGGAAGGTACGACGTATCTTCTTCCTTCGTCTGCACGGATGATGTCTCCGACTTTCTTAAACTGCTCTGCGCTCGCGAGGGAGCTGCCGCCGAATTTTACTACTTTCTTCATAATAATCTCTCCTTGCGTTCTTTTCGGATATCTTTCGAACCCTTTTTCTTCAGCCTGTCACTTTAACATTAGAAAGCTGTTACGTACTAGATTAGAACAAAAAGCGTTATGAGTCAAGAACTTTTTCGCTGTTTTATTCGTTCCACAGATAAATCTCCGGTTTTTTCTCCATTTCATACGAGAATGTCTCTCCAAGGCCGTAAACCGCCTGGCTTAATACATATTCACCGTCATTGGCATAGATTTCGATCATATTCGGATCTACAAAAATCTCGAGAAGGTCGCCCTCTTTTAACTGCGGCGTCTCGGCATGGAGCCATCCTTTTGCATCGGATGGATAGACATTTGTGCGGTCTGCGCAGACCTTGCCGCTCTGCCGCCAGATTTTATATCCGCCGATTTCCAGGCTCTCGCCCTCTTTTAATTCCGCGCGGATCATGGCACATTCCCCGCATGCAGAAGCCAAAGAATCCGTCTTTCTGCAGAATCTCTCGCGGATTGCAGGGAGAACGCGGAAATAAATATGATCGTTCTGCACATCCACCACACGCGGCAGACAGAACATGCCGTGCCACGTACCGTCCACCGGCTCCGGCATCCGAAGCCATGCAATCGAAATGCGGTTTCCGTCTGCATCCGTCATGGTCTGCGGCGCGTAGAGATCGCCTCCGCAGTCCAGAAGCTGCCAGCTCTCCGGGAACTCCATCGTACAGGTTTTCTCATCAAAATCAGGCAGCATACAGATCGCCTGATCCGCATAGCCGTCGGTGTCCTCGATCAGTTCCATCGGGGAGAATACAAAGACGCTGCGTCCGTTGACCGTAAAGAGATCCGGGCATTCCCACATCCAGCCGAGCTTTTTCTCCGTTGTTGCCTGGCCTGCCAGCTGCCATTGGGAAAGATCCTCGCTCTTATAGAACAATGCCTCTCCTTTGTGATCCTTCGTCGTGCTTCCAAGCACCATGTACCACGCATCGCTTCCCTTCCAGACCTTCGGGTCACGCGTGTGCGTATTGTCGCCGATTTCCGGATCGGTAAGTGCCGGAATCACAACCTCCTTATCCCCGAACACATCAAAATGTATGCCGTCCTTCGAAGTAAGGTGAAGCTGCGCCGAGGTAAAATCCTGATCGAGGCACATATGAATATCCTTCGGATTTACCTGATTATAGTGAACGCCGGTGTAAAAGAGGTGCATCACACCGTTCTCCTCCACGGCACTTCCGGAAAAGCAGCCGTTCTGGTCCTCGAAAAGGCTTGGAAACAGGGCAACGCCGACGTGCTCCCAGTGGATCAGATCCGGGCTGACCGCATGGCCCCAGTGCATGGTGCCCCAGCGCGGTGCATACGGAAAATGCTGGTAAAAGAGATGATACTGTCCATTGTAAT
>CAVBNJ010000376.1:0-2829 GCA_963596755.1 bacterium | reverse complement strand
GATTATAGCACATTCGCCCCTGCTTCACAAGTAAAATCTTTGTTTAGAAATGCATATTCCAGCTTTAATATTTCTGCCAATTTCTTACGGTTTCCTTAAGCTGTATTGATGTTTTATTCTCCTCATGGTAATATAATCATAACTTGGCAGAATTGTCTGCCGCTTACATCACGAGGGAGGTCTTTTTTATGTGGACACGAGAGCAACTGAAAACCCGCGGTAAAGCCGCATTTTTACGCAATTACTGGATCTGCGTCGTCGCTGCCCTGATTCTGGCCCTGCTGGTCGGAAACGGCACTTCCAGTACCGGAAATTCCAACAATAACAACGAAAACAGTACATCTAATTTTTCTATTTCCCTGAATTCCTTCGACGCGGAATCCTTCGTCGAAGGCTTCACCCCGCTCGCTCCGGTCAGATTTATCTTCTCCGTTTTCAGCGGCGTTGTCGTTCTGATCGTCGGTCTGATGTTTATTCTGATCCGCATTTTTGTTCTGGCACCGTTTGAGGTCGGCGGCGCGAGGTTTTTCATCGAAAACTCGATGGAAAAAGCAGGACTTGGCAACATGCTGTTTGGATTTCAGAATGGTTACTACGGAAAAAACGTGTGGACTCTGTTTTTGAAAAATCTTTACACTTTCCTCTGGACACTGCTTCTTATTGTTCCCGGAATCGTGAAATCTTATGAGTACCGCATGGTTCCTTATCTTCTGGCAGACTGTCCGGAACTTTCCACCGAGGAAGCTTTCCGCATCAGCCGTGAAATGATGGACGGTGAAAAGATGAATGCCTTCATCCTCGATCTTTCCTTTATCGGATGGTCGCTTCTTTCTTCCATCACCTGCGGTATTGCCGGTATTTTCTATGTGAATCCGTACCAGAACGCAACCAACGCTGAACTGTTCCTGGTTCTGAAACAGAATTACTTCTCCGGTCGGAACTTCGGCGGCACGTATCAGGCTTACTAATTCCAAAATACAGCTTATAAAAAAATCAGGTGTTTTCCACTTTCGGGAAGCACCTGATTTTTCGTTCTTATGTATCTCGTTTAGATATAATCTTTCATTTCAAAATACCGCATCAGAATATCGGCACAGTTCTCAATGCCAAGATCCGAGGTATTCAGGATCATATGGTAGTTGTTCACATCGCCCCATGTCTTGCCGGTATTCTTGTAATAATAATCGGCACGCTGTTTGTCTGTCTCCTCCAGCATCACTTCGGCAGCCTCTCTCGTCAGAGAGAACAGCTTCATGATACGGTTGATCCGGTCCTCTTTATCCGCGCAGACATAGATATTAATGACATTACTCTTATTCTTCAGAAACTCCGACGCACACCGTCCGATGATAATGCAAGGCTGTTTCGCCAGCTCACGGATCGCATCCGCCTCAGATTCATAGGCATTGTCACGCATGCCGTGCTCTACATCGTCCTTATCATATACCGGGATATGCAGTCTCTCGGAAAGTTCTTTCGCAATAATACTCGCCCCAGTACCAAACCGGCGGCTCATCGTAATAACTAAATTCATTTGCCACTTCCTCCTTCGCACTTCTCATAACGCAAACAAACGCCTTATGACAAATCAAAAATTTTTCTTTCGCTGTCTTTCATTATAACAAACCCCCACCGAAAACTCAAGGTTTTTCGACAGGGGCTGTTCATCGCTTATGCGATGGTGATTTCTTCTATTTTCTTTTTTGCGAAATGATTGAATGCCGCAATGACTCTTCCTGTGCAGACCATTGCGATGACGGTGCCGATTCCGATTCCTACCGGGCGGCCGGCACCGATGAGGCCGATGGCGAGGGAGATCACGATGGCGGAGAAATCAAAAAGATTTTTTCCGAATCCCATATTCTTTCCGCAGCGCTCGCCGAGAACGCGGGCCAGGCCGTCAGCCGGATTTGGGACGATGTTGACGTCGACAGTCACGGCAGCTCCGATTCCAGTCAGAATAATAGCCAGCGCAAGAACGAGAAGCCGTGCCGGCATTGTGTCCGGGGTCGGGAGAGCCCTGTCAAAGATGGTGATAAAGGAACTGGTCAGATAGCTTGCGGCAACCTGTAAAAGCTGAAACGGCGGAAATTTTCCCTTCAGCAGTATGATCTGCAGTACAATGAAGATCAAGTACGCCACAAAGACTGCATTTCCTGTTGTGAAGCCGAAGATCTGTGCCACGGCGTACGGCATCGAAATGATAGGTGAAACACCGAGGTTTGTCTTCGTATTTAACGTGATGCCAAGTGCCAGCACCATAATTCCAAGCAGATAAAGCGCAATGCGCAAAATCCATTTCTTTTGTTTTTCCTGCATAATTTTCCCTCTTTTCTTTCTGTAACAACGTCTCTATCGTAGCACAGATCGGGGAAAATGTACAGTAAACCACTCGGATATTCGGGCTATTCTTCTTCCAGTGCGCATCCTTCCGGCGCATAAGTCTCAAAGAGCCAGTCCTCAAGAGCGTTCAGGTTATCGTCGGAATGCTCCACCTCGCGCGCGTATCTCCAGGAAAGCTCCTCGATATCCTGCATGGAAAGCGTTTTTCCGTTTTCCAGCCATCTTGCGATCAGGATTTCCTGGATCCAGCGGACGGAGAACAGGGCGAGTTCCATCTTGGAACAGACCATATCGTCGTAGACAGCGCCGCAGAAATACGTGTAGACAAAGAACATCAGAAGCTGCTCGCCGATGTTTTCCCACTCTGCACGGCGGTCACTTGCAGCGCCCCAGGTCCGGTGAAATTCTTCACAGACGGCCTTGTAAGCGGCTTCTCCATTCTGATACAGTGCTTTTTCTGTCCCGTCAAGCACCGCATCCCACTCC
>CAVBNJ010000375.1:0-2839 GCA_963596755.1 bacterium | reverse complement strand
CACACCGGAAAGCAGGAAATTCAGGTAATCCGGAATCATCAGCAGCGTCTCTGCTTTTCCCAGTTCTTCCGGCTTTTTCTCTTTCCAGGCCATAAGCTGGTAAATGCTGTTGAAAATCTGTTTCTGGATGCCGGTCGCTGCGTAGAGTTCCTGTTCCGGCACGGTGCGGTATACCTTCTCATCCATGCCTTTTGTGCGGTCATCGCGGTAGGCAACGGCATTTCCGATCCGCTGGTCATCCTTGTCCAGCAGGACAAAATCAACTGCCCACGTATCAATTCCAATACTGACCGGAATCTTTCCCAGTTCTCTGCATTTTTTCATTCCGGCTACCACGGCTTCAAACAGTGCCTCGATATCCCACACTTTTTCGCCGTCCTGTTTTTTCATTCCGTTCGGAAAACGATAAATCTCCTCGAGAACCATCTTCCCCTCTTCCATATGGCCGAGGATGTGTCTTCCGCTCGATGCTCCAATATCAATTGCTAAATAATATCTGTCCATACCTTCCCTCCGTTTTCTGTCCTCATTATATGAAATTTCCGGGCACAAAAAAAGAACACCTTTTAGTAAAAAAAGTGTCCTTATTTGCAGTTTCTATTCTGTTTTCAAAAAATCTTACTCTGCCTTCAATGCATCATTGATACATTTTTCTATGAAATCCATTCCCAGATCCGTATTGATTGTAAGATCGAAATTCGCAGAAGCTCCCCAGATTCTTCCTGTGTAATAACGGTAGTTGTCCGCGCGGGATTTGTCTTCTTTTCGAACTTTGTGCTGTGCATCGGCGTATCCTGTTCCGAGACGTTTCATCACACGCTGGATACGGCTCTCGACCGGTGCATTGAAAAATACTTTTAAGGCACGGTCATCATTCCGCAGCACATAGTCGGAACATCTTCCGACGATCACACAGTTTCCTTTCTCTGCCAGGTCTTTGATCACTTTTGACTCAACATCAAAAATCCGGTCTTTCGGCGCCTCTTCTTTTTCATCCCGGTACTGATACATCTGATTGACCAGATCATACAGAAGGCTGTTTGTCATGGTCTCTTCTCTTTTTTCAATAAATTCTGATGTCATGCCTGTCGTTCCGGCCGCCATCTTGATAATCTCACGGTCGTAAAATTCGAATCCCAGCCTGTCAGCAAGTTCTTTTCCGATCGCACTTCCGCCGGAACCGTACTGTCTGCCGATTACAATCACGTTCTTGTGTCTTACGTTCTCATCCGCATGCTCTGCCGGTTTCTGATTTGCTGATGTTCTGTACTCTTCCGGGAAGATATATGGTTTGACAAATTCCAGACGTTTTCCAAACAGTCTTGCGATAAATCCGACCAGCAGCGCTGCGATAATCGTACCCTCACGCACTCCGTTCAGTTTTCCAAAAAAGACGAAGGAAAGCACGCCTGCGATGATGGTCATGGATGAGTCAAAGATAATTTTTGTCGTTCCGAAATTGGTGTTCCAGGTCTGTACAATGGCACGGACAAACGATTCACCCGGCAGCATGACAACATCGGCCAGGACTTCCATGTAAACACCAAAGCCAAGTACGATACAGCCTGCAAGAAGTGCAAGTACCTTTACGAGATAATTCTGCGGATTGACCCAGAAAAACAGTTTCATGGTAAAATCGATAAAATAGCCAAATGCGATGGATACCGGAATCTGCAGAAGATTCTCGATTTTAAAGTTTTTTCTTAAGATCAGGATCTGCAGCACGATGAGCAGGATACTGAAGATGATGGTGAAATTTCCGAGGGTAAGCGGAAAATTAAGGCTCAAAACATAGGGAATCGATGAAATCGGTGATGTTCCAAGGCTCGCCTTCGTTACCAGGCTCACTCCAAGTGCATTGATGAAAAGTCCTATTAAAAATAAAAGATATCGTTTTGCTTTATTCATTTTTCATATGTTCCTTCCTTCTTTCTGAATCCGTATCACTTTTCGAAACTGCCGATAAATTAGAATAAATTCTGTGATATACGGCCATAAACTGCGCTGCCTCTTCCCCTGAAACGCCTGCCAGCGCCTTCATCTCAATTTCAAAAAATGCCTGATCGACCAGCTGCGCCTTCTCTTTTCCTTCTTCTGTCAGGAAAATATGAAATGTGCGCCGATTTCCATTTAAGATCCTGCGCTCGATCAGCCCTTTTTCTTCCATCTTATTCAGAATCGTTGTCAGCGACCCAGCCTCCAGAAAGCACGCCTTCGCAATCTCTTTCTGATTGCTGCCGTCATGACTTTTCAGAAAATCCAGAATCTTCGGCTGCCCGATGGTAAGGCCGGTCTCTTTGAGCTGTTCCATCAAAGCCTTCTGCACCATCATCTGATTCGCCATTATCAGATAATGTAAGGTGTCATCCATGGTTTCGTCCCTCCTTGAATAGTTATAATTCAAACAGTTAGAATTATAACTATTGTTTTTGAGTCTGTCAACTGCTGTTTTCTTCTAAAAAATCATTTTAGAAAATATTCCAAATTATTTTTCATTTTCTCCGTTGACTAAACTCATTTTATTGCATATACTATGAATAGGAAAACAGGCGACATCCTGTTGGTGTGGCTGACACCTAAAATCCGAAACGAAAGCCGAACATGAATCGGAGAGTTGGCAGGCAACAGAAAAACCTGAAAGCAAAGCCAGACATATGGGCTGGAGTGTTGGCGGACAACAGAAAAATCAGTCTATAAGGGAGATGCACAATGCTACGGTATTGTAATCTCCCTTTAAATTTTTATACTTAAGAGGAAAAATATGGCAAAATATACCAAGCAACAAGCAGTTTCTATTATAGTAAATTGCGCAAAAAAGTATAAAGACTGTTTAGAAGGT
>CAVBNJ010000374.1:0-2845 GCA_963596755.1 bacterium | reverse complement strand
ATCTGCAGAAACTCGAAGACGAAGCGGGGGAGGAGTAAGCCATGCATAATTATTATCCGATTCTCTGGGTCGGCGCGATCATCGGCGTGATTTCCACCCTGCTGATTGTGGCCGCATTTGTAGTAAAAGACAGTGAAAAAGAATCCGGCTTTGAGCGGAATATGAAAGACAGTGAAATCATGCAGCGCCTGATGGAGTACGCAAAGCCGTTTTACCGCCAGTTTATCATCGTTGGTTTTCTGATGCTGTTTTCGATTGCGTACGATATTATTTCGCCGCTGATTGTCGGCAAGATTGAGGAACTCGTTGTCGGAAAATTCTCGCTGAATACCCTGTTTCTGTGGGTAGCGGGATATGCGGCAATTCTTCTTGTTTCGATGACATGCACGTATTTCCAGGCGGTCATTCTGCAGAAGACAGGTCAGAAAATTATTTCCAATATGAGAGAGGACCTGTTCGTCCACATCGAGCGGCTCTCCCATGAGCAGTTAAACGAGATCCCGGTCGGAAAACTCGTCACAAGAACGACGAACGACACCAATGCGATCTCGCTGATGTTCACCAACCTTCTGGTCAACCTGCTGAAGAACTTTTTCGTGATCATCGGCATTCTGATCGCGATGCTGTTCCTGAATTATGAGCTGACGCTGATGGTGCTCTGCTTCGTGCCGTTTATCGTGCTGTTCTCGATTATTTTCCGTAAATTCTCGCGAAGAGCACACAGAAAGGTAAAAGACTGCACCACAGACATCAACACGTATCTGTCCGAGAACCTTTCCGGTATGAAGATTACACAGATTTTCAACCGCGAGGATGCCAAGATGCGCGAGTTTACCGACAAGAGCAACGCACTCGGCCGCGCACAGCAGGAGCAGATTTTCGTGTTCGGTATTTTCCGTCCGCTCGTTTACATGCTGTACATCAGCTCCGTTCTGTGCCTGCTGTACTTGGGCGGAAAGGGCTATCTGGAGGGAACGTCGTTCCTTGGACAGACGCTCACCAGCGGTATGATTGTCAGCTTTTATATGTATATTTCGAAATTCTTCAACCCGATCCAGAACCTCGCGGAGCAGTTCAACTGGCTGCAGTCGGCGTTTGCCTCCGCTGAGAAGGTATTCTCGATTCTGGATCTCGAACCGAAAATGCAGGATGCGCCGGACGCCATTGAGCTTAACGATATCAAGGGTGAGATCGAGTTCCGCGATGTGTGGTTCTCCTACATTCCGGGCGAGTGGGTGTTAAAAGGCGTTTCGTTCCATGTCAATCCGAAAGAGACGATCGCGTTTGTCGGTTCCACAGGTTCCGGAAAATCAACGATTCTTTCCCTGATCTGCCGGAACTACGAGTTCCAGAAAGGTGAGATTCTGATCGATGGCATCGATATCAGAAAGATCAAAATCGATTCCCTGCGGAAGAAATTCGGCCAGATGCTGCAGGATGTCTTTCTGTTCTCGGGAACGATCCGAAGCAACATCATTCTCCGCGAGGAGGGCATTTCCGATAAGGAGATCATGGATGTCTGCCATTATGTGAATGCGGACCAGTTCATCAACAAGCTGGATCACGGCCTTGACGAGCCGGTGCGGGAGAGAGGAAACAACTTCTCCGCCGGACAGCGTCAGCTGCTCTCGTTTGCGCGGACGATTATCCATAAGCCGTCTGTCATGATTCTCGACGAGGCAACGGCGAACATTGATACCGAGACAGAACTTCTGATCCAGGATTCCATGGAGAAGATGAAGAACATCGGAACGATGCTCATTGTGGCGCACCGTCTTTCCACGATCCAGCATGCGGATGAGATCATCGTACTGTCCCACGGAAAGATCGTAGAGCACGGAACGCATCAGGAGCTCCTGGCAGCGCAGGGAAGATATTACCAGCTCTACACGCTGCAGTATCACCGTGAGCAGAACGGACAGTAAGAGAAAAAAGAGGGAGTTTCCGGAAGAAAACAGGGCAGATTCACAAAGAAAAAAATGGCGTATTGTGCAGAATGTCTGATTTTCTTCCGGATTTTTCCTGCCCTCCTGTTCAAAAAACGTTAAAGCTGGAGGGGCATATAAAAATGATATGAATATAATGTCATATCCGTTTTTGCACCGAAAAAACGCATTGCGTATAATAGAAAATAAACGAAACGGCAGAGCCCATCCATCTGCCGAAAAGAAAGGTAAGAGTTTTTATGGAAAAGAAAGGAAACCTGATTGGGCATCTTCTCTCAAAGAATCAGATGTCGGAGGCATTTATCAACAGTGCATTCCTGGCATTGTCGGGCGGTTTTCAGGACGCCTATACATATAACTGCCGAGATGAAGTATTTTCCAATGCCCAGACAGGAAACGTTGTGCTGATGAGTCAGAATTTTCTGGAGGGAAACTGGTCGGCTGTTTTTCGCTACCTCTTTCCAATCCTGTTTTTTGCAGTCGGCGTATTTCTGGCAGAAAACTTTCAGGAGCATTACCGGTATGCAAAGAAGCTGCACTGGAGACAGGCACTTCTCGGTGTGGAAATCCTGATTCTGGCAATCGTTGGATTTATTCCATCCTCCTATAATATGCTTGCGGCGATGCTGGTATCGTTCGCCTGTGCGATTCAGGTACAGACCTTCCGGAAAGTCGGCGGTTATTCCTATGCGAGCACGATGTGTATCGGAAACCTGAGAAGCGGAACAGCAGCGTTATCCAAGTACCTGCGCGATCATAAAAAAGAGCAGCTTCGTCAGGCCGGATATTATTTCGGCGTCATTTTCTGCTTCGCCATCGGAGCCGGAATCGGCGGTGTATTATCTATCAACTTCGGTATCCGTGTGATCTGGGTCTGCTGTGGACTGCTTCTTATAAGC
>CAVBNJ010000373.1:0-2860 GCA_963596755.1 bacterium | reverse complement strand
GTTCCGGCCCGATCCGTATCGGACAGGGTATCGAGTTCGACTTCTGCTCCGTACATTGTACCTGGGCATTCAAGAAAGAGGGCTATGAGACCATCATCATCAACAACAACCCGGAGACCGTCAGCACCGACTTCGATATCGCAGACAAGCTGTACTTCGAGCCGCTGACACCGGAAGATGTAGAAAATATCGTCAATATCGAGCATCCGGACGGAGCAGTCGTACAGTTCGGCGGCCAGACCGCAATCAAACTGACCGAAGCACTCCTGAAGATGGGCGTGCCGATCCTTGGAACATCTGCTGAGAACGTAGATGCCGCAGAGGACCGTGAGCTGTTCGATGAGATCCTGGAGCAGTGCGAGATCCCACGTCCGAAGGGACACACCGTATTCACCGCAGAAGAAGCGAAAAAAGCAGCCAACGAGCTCGGTTATCCGGTACTCGTTCGTCCGTCCTACGTTCTTGGCGGACAGGGCATGCAGATCGCCATCAGCGATGAGGATGTCGATGAATTTATCGGTATCATCAACCGGATCGCACAGGAGCACCCGATTCTGGTTGACAAATATCTGCAGGGCAAAGAGATCGAGGTCGACGCAGTCTGCGACGGCACCGATATCCTGATTCCTGGTATCATGGAGCACATCGAGCGAGCCGGCGTTCACTCCGGAGACAGTATCTCCGTTTACCCGGCACAGAGCATCAGCCAGCATGCAAAAGATACGATCGTCGAGTACACGAAGCGTCTGGCAAGATCTCTCCATGTCATCGGTATGATCAACATCCAGTTCATCGTATGCGGTGAGGATGTTTACGTCATCGAGGTCAACCCGCGTTCTTCCCGTACCGTGCCGTACATCAGCAAGGTAACCGGAATCCCGATCGTGCCGCTGGCTACCAAAGTCATCCTCGGCCATACGATCCGCGAGCTTGGCTACGAGCCGGGTCTCCAGAGAGAGGCAGATTACATCGCCATCAAGATGCCGGTATTCTCCTTCGAGAAGATCCGCGGCGCAGATATCGCCCTTGGACCGGAGATGAAATCCACCGGTGAGTGCCTTGGTATTGCAAAGACCTTCAACGAGGCTCTTTACAAAGCATTCCTCGGCGCCGGAATCAACCTTCCGAAATACAAAAACATGATTATCACCGTAAAAGATGAAGATAAAGAGGATATCGTTCCGATCGCACAGAGATTCCAGGCTCTTGGCTACAAGATCTATGCGACGAGAAACACCGCAAAGGCCCTGAACGAGAACGGCGTCAACGCGATCCGCACCAACAAGATCGAACAGCCGTCCCCGAACCTGATGGACCTGATCCTCGGCCACAAGATCGACCTTGTCATCGATACCCCGTCCCAGGGTGTTGAACACTCCAAAGACGGATTCGTCATCCGCCGGAATGCAATCGAGACAGGTGTCAACGTACTGACCTCTCTGGATACTGCAACTGCACTCGTAACCAGTCTGGAAAATACGGACGTGAAGAAGCTGACCCTGATCGATATCGCAACGATCGACAAGAGATAAGCATGATGCGAATGCATCAAAAAAGCTCCCTGCTGCGACAAAAAGGCAGCAGAGAGCTTTTTTACGGCTCGCAGAAGATTTTACAAAAACAAAACATAACGTTATTGTGTTTTTTACATAACTATGCTAGATTCTTAATAGAATGCCTAGAGGCATTGAATTCAAACAGAAAGGTACATATCGTATGAACATCATTGAGTGGTTAAAAGTAATCCTGCTGGGTATCGTAGAGGGAATCACCGAGTGGCTCCCGATCAGCAGCACCGGTCATATGATTCTCGTAGATGAATTCATCAAGCTGAATGTGTCGAATGATTTCAAGAATGTCTTTGAAGTTGTCATCCAGCTCGGTGCAATCCTTGCGGTTGTCGTCATCTACTTCTGGGATCTCTGGCCGTTCCATGGCAAAAGCAAAGCGAAAAGCAAGAGCTATTTTGCCAATCCAAGTGACAACAAAGTCTTTGCAGGAGTTCAGAACTTTGTAGACAATTACTGTTATCTGGACAAAATTATCATGTGGTTTAAAATCGTCGTATCCTGTCTGCCGGCAGCCGTGATCGGCCTGGCATTCAACGACTGGATCGAAGCGCATCTGATGAACTACGTGATCGTAGCGCTGATGCTGATCATCTACGGTGTTCTGTTCATCGTGATCGAGAACTACAACAAGACGAGAACACCGTCCGCTACCAAAATCAAGGAGATCACCTGGAAAACAGCACTGTACATCGGTATTTTCCAGCTCCTCTCCATCGTACCGGGAACTTCCCGTTCGGGAGCAACCATTATCGGCGGTATTCTGCTTGGCTGCTCGAGAGAGCTGGCATCGGAGTACACCTTCTTCCTTGCCGTTCCGGTTATGTTCGGAGCAAGCCTTTTAAAACTGGTGAAACACGGTTTTGCGTTCACCGGCGTTGAGGTGGCAATCATGCTCGTCGGTATGCTGGTGGCATTTGTGGTATCCATTTTTGCCATCAAATTCCTGATGCAGTACATCAAAAAACACGATTTCAAAGCATTCGGCTGGTACCGTATCGTGCTCGGTGTGATCGTACTGCTGTACTTCGTAATCAAAACTGTAATTCTGAAAGCATAATACAAAACAATTCCGAAAATTTACCGGGAAAAATAAGAGAAGAAGTATCGCAAAATGAAAAAAATTGTGCGATACTTCTTTTTTTGCATAAATTTTACAAAAAGCCTTGTAAAAAATAACCAAATGCTGATATAATAAGACACAAGAGGGACGCAGAATTAGAAATTTAAAAAAATACTGAAAATTTACCATATTTTTATTGACTAAAGATATTCTTATGGTAAAATAAATG
>CAVBNJ010000372.1:0-2865 GCA_963596755.1 bacterium | reverse complement strand
GAGATGTATGAATTCCTGAGCAGCGGCATGGAAGATCTGCAGAAGCTGGGTGAAATTTTTGTCTCTGACCGGTTAAAAGCAATCCGCGTCGTCCCATCCCCGAAGGTTTCCGTCGGCGTATCCCTCGCAGAAAATGTACTGGAACTGCATCTGAATCCGGGCAGTCTCGGCATGGAGGAACTGGCGGAGATTCTCTCGAAATACGACCGCAAAAAGAAATTCTACCGCTTAAGGACCGGCGAATTTATGGATATGGACGAAGACGGCATCCGTGTGCTCTCCGAACTGCGGGAAAATCTGCAGCTCTCCGAGGCGAAGCTGCGAAGCGGCGAGATCACGATCCCGAAATACCGCGCGCTTTATCTTGACGCCCGCTTAAAAGAGCAGGATGATATTCAGGTTGAGAAAAACCGCGAGTTCCGTATGCTGATCCGCAATATGAAAACGGCAGAAGAGAACGATTTTGAACTCCCGCGCAATCTGCAGGCGCAGCTCCGTGAATACCAGAAAACAGGCTTCTGGTGGCTGAAAACTCTGTGCCAGAACGGCTTCGGCGGCATTCTGGCAGATGATATGGGACTCGGAAAAACATTGCAGACGATCGCGTTTCTTTTATCTGAAATGCAGGAAGCACCGGAAGGCGCCAACCGCCGTTCGCTGATCGTTGCACCGGCCTCCCTCGTCTACAACTGGGAGAGCGAGTGCGCGCGGTTTGCCCCGGAACTGCAGACAAAACTCGTCGCCGGAACGCAGGAACAGCGGAAAGAGATGATTCAGAGTGCAGGAGAGCGTGACATTCTGATTACCTCGTATGATCTGCTCCGCCGCGACATCGAACTGTATCAGGACCTCCCGTTTTTCTGTGAGATTATCGACGAAGCGCAGTACATCAAAAATCACGTTACCCAGGGCGCAAAAGCGGTGAAGACGATCGATGCCGCGTTCCGCCTCGCACTCACCGGAACGCCGGTGGAAAATCAGCTCAGCGAACTGTGGAGCATCTTTGATTACCTGATGCCGGGCTTTCTTTACGGCTACCAGAGATTCCGCGAACAGTTTGAACTCCCGATTGTGCGGAACGGTGATGAAGAGCGGCTGGAGCGTCTGCAGAAGATGATCCGTCCGTTTATTCTCCGGAGACTGAAAAAAGAAGTTCTGAAAGATCTGCCGGATAAAATCGAGAAAAATATGGTTGCCCGCATGGGCGAAGAACAGAAAGAACTGTATCAGGCGCATGCCGAGCGGCTGGCACTTACGCTTCAGAACCAGACCGAAGAAGAGTTTGCCGGTTCCCGTTTTCAGGTTCTTTCCGAACTCACCCGCCTGCGCCAGCTCTGCTGCGATCCGGCGCTTGTCTACGACAATTACGAGGGCGGTTCGGCAAAACTTGATCTCTGCATCGAGCTGATCCAGAGCGCGGTGGAGTCCGGCCATAAAATTCTGCTGTTTTCCCAGTTTACCTCGATGATCGAGATTCTGACGGCGCGTCTGCAGAAAGAAAACATCAGCTATTTCGTCCTGCAGGGAAGCACGAAAAAAGAACAGCGCGCGAGAATGGTAGAAGAGTTCAACCGCGACGATACATCCGTATTCTGCATTTCCCTGAAAGCAGGCGGAACCGGCCTGAACCTGACGGGTGCTGATATCGTGATTCATTACGACCCGTGGTGGAACGTTGCCGTAGAAAATCAGGCGACCGACCGCGCGCACCGCATCGGACAGAAAAATGTCGTGACGGTATACAAGCTGATTGCCAAAGGAACCGTTGAGGAGAAGATCATCAAACTGCAGCAGATGAAAAAAGAACTGGCGGAGGAGGTGCTCTCCGGCGAGGAGATCCGCACCGCTTCGTTCCGGAAAGACGAGCTGCTGGAACTGCTCGAAGATGGATTTTGATGAAAGATAAAGAAAAGGGATACGTTTCAGACGATACAGGCCGTGAAACATATCCCTTTTAAAGTTTTAAATTATGAAAATCTTACAGAAGCTGAATGTTCATAACATCCATCACTTCACGTGTCTCCATCGGCCATACCGAGCACTGTACCTCTCCGATGTGCGCTTTGCGCAGGAAGAACATACAGATACGGGACTGTCCGATACCGCCGCCGATCGTCTGCGGAAGTGTGCCGTCCAGAATGGATTTCTGGAATGGAAGCTTCGCGCGGGACTGGCATCCGCATTCCTTTAACTGGGCGCGGAGTGCATCGGCATTGACACGGATACCCATGGAGGAGAGCTCCAGAGCGATGTCAAGCACCGGATAGTAAACGATCAGGTCGCCGTTTAAAGACCAGTCATCGTAGTCCGGGGAACGTCCGTCCTGACGCTCGCCGGAAGCAAGCACGCCGCCGATCTGCATGATAAAGACAGCGCCTTTTTCTTTCGTAATGTTGTATTCTCTTTCCTTCGGAGTCAGATCCGGATAACGATCCTCAAGCTCCTGAGAAGTGATGAAGAAAATCTCGTCCGGCAGAATTGTTTCGATGTAGTCGTACTGCTCTGCCATATGTTTCTCCGTGCTTTTCAGCGCCTCGTAAATATCTTTTACGGTGCTCTTTAAGAAATCAAGATTGCGCTCTTCCGGGGACATGATTTTTTCCCAGTCCCACTGATCCACGTAAACGGAATGAATATTGTCGGTCACTTCGTCCTGACGGATGGCGTTCATATCGGTGTAGATACCTTCTCCTTCGGAAAAGCCGTATTTGTGAAGCGCATACCGTTTCCATTTCGCAAGAGACTGAACGATCTCTGCGGTCTTTTTGGTGCCCTGATCCTTTAACTCAAAAGAAACCGGGTGCTCTACGCCGTTCAGATTGTCATTCAATCCGGTTTCCGGCTGTACAAAAAGCGGAGCTGTTA
>CAVBNJ010000371.1:0-2873 GCA_963596755.1 bacterium | reverse complement strand
CATCGTGGACTCCTCTGGAGAGTCCTGTCACTCCTGTTCTGGCCAGCTCCAGGATTTCGTATCCCTGTACCAGATTCAGGAACCCTTCGAGCTTTGACTGATTTCCGGTCAGCTCTACGATCAGGCTTTCCTGTCCCACATCTACGATTCTTCCGCGGAAGACATCGGAGATGGCGATGACATTGCGGCGTTCACTTTCATTCACACGGATCTTGACCAGCATCAGCTCTCGTCTGACACTTTCGTCCGGTTTCAGCTCTTTAATATCCCTTACATCGACAAGTTTTGCGAGCTGTTTTTTGATCTGCTCCAGAATCATTTCATCGTTGCAGTACAGAACAACCGTCATTCTTGTGTATTTCGGGTCTGCTGTCACACCGGCGGTGATCGTCTCGATATTGTATCCGCGTCGGCTGAAAAGACCAGCTACTCTGCTTAAAAGTCCCGGCGTATTATCCACCAGCAGGGATAATGTTCTTTTCTGTTCCATAAACACCAACTTTCCTCAATCCGCAAGGCGCCGCGGATTTTCAGCAATTTCTTACAACTTCCAACGCCTTATCCAATATACTAACAACTTATCCCTGCTTTGTCAACAAAAATTTGACCAAAATATTATTTTCAGCAAAAATCTTTTGTCTTTTTGCGTTATGTGTTTAAAAATGGGATGTTTCTCTTTTCCACTTGCACAATCTGCGGTCGTACGTGAGAATGCCGTTGGATTCTTCTTCCACATCGGAAAGCTGTGTGTAGACGGCGGCCGCAAGACCTTCTTTTTCCAGCTGACAGATCTTTTCCGCGAGTGCATCCATCGCCTTCTGGTACTGTGCCTGATCCTGATACGTGCGGTAGCCGAAAGACTTCTCGGAATAGAGATGGCCCTGCACCGGATACGTATAGCCGCCGTACTCGGAAAAAGCAAACGCCCGCTGCTCCGGTTTTACTTTTAATGGACGGAGGTAATTGTGAAGGCTCTTGATATCGCCCGCTCCCTGGTCGTACCAGCCGCTCGCATGGTCGATCTGACGCGTCGGATCGAGGGCGCGCACCATCTCTGTCATCTCTTTTGCATCAAACTGGCCCCATCCCTCGTTGAACAGGACCCAGAGGGAAATGCACGGCGCATTGGAAAGCTGGCGAATCGTCTCGCGGCACTCCCGTTTCCACCACTCTCTTCCCGTTTTTGACGTTCTGGAAAACAGCGGATAACAGCTGTCTTTGAATTCCGTCGTCACAAACGGCAGCACCGTCGGAAGATACAGTAAAAACGTCTGAATCGACCGGCCGCCGCCGTTGATCATATCCTGCCATACCAGCATGCCGATGTGGTCGCAGTGAGAATACCATCTTGCGCACTCGACTTTCAGATGTTTTCGGATCATGTTGAATCCGAGCTGCTTTGCGGTTCTGATATCGTAAATCATCGCCTCATCAGACGGCGGCGTGTAGAGACTCTCCGGCCAGTACCCCTGATCGAGGACTCCGTTCTGGAAATACGGTTTTCCATTTAAGAAGAGGCGTGAAATTCCCTTCGCATCTTTCCCAAGACCGAATTTCCGCATGCCGAAATAACTCTCGACGCGGTCTTCGCCCGCCTCAATGGTAATTCCATAAAGATGCGGGTGCTCCGGGCTCCAGCTCACGAAATCGCCGAGAATCAGTTCTGCCTCATTCGCTTTCGTCTCCCGGACGCAGACTGTTTTCGCATCCGGCGCTTCGCTCTCCCGTACCGTAATTTTCTTTACGAGCCCCTTATCCGGTCCGTCGAGAAAAATCCGCACTTTCACACTCGCGGTATCGTACTCCGGTGTAAGCACCACGCGCTCCATGTACGTCTCCGGCACCCATTCCATCCAGACACTCTGCCAGATGCCGCTCTGTGCCGTGTAAAACATGCCGCCCGGGGTGAGGCTCTGCTTTCCGCGGCCCTTCCAGTCAGTATCTGTCTCGTCCCGCACCTTGACGGCAAGCTCGTTCTCTCCTGTTTTGAGATACGGTGTGAGATCCACAGAAAACGAGAGGTATCCGCCGAGATGGCCGCCGGCACGCGACCCGTTGCAGTAGACCACCGCATCCTGATCCACCGCACCGAACTGCAGCAGCAGCCGTTTTCCCGCAGGAATTTCCGAAAGATGGATCGTGCGGAAGTACCACAGATATTCATCTGGAAGGAGCTGTCGTTTTACACCGGACGCCTCGCACTCCGGAGAAAACGGGACGAGAATCTTCCCGTCTCTTTTTTCCGGCATTTTCTGCGTTTTTGTGAACGCATACTCCCACCATCCGTTCAGATTTGTCCAGTCTTCCCGGCGCATCTGCGGACGCGGATATTCCGAAAACGGGAGTTCTTCTTCCGGATTTTTTCCAAATTCCGTAGATAGATGAAATTTTTTTCCTTCTTTTTTTCCAATCTGTAATGCTTTGACCGCATTTTTGAAATCCATCGTTTTCCCTCTTTTTCTAATTTTACATCTTTTTATAAAAGCGTGCCCGCATACTGCTTTGGACACGCTTTTTTATGTACTGAAACTAAATTTAGATAAACGCCAGCGTTTTCATCAGATACAGCCAGAACGTCAGCGTAAAGGCGCTGCCGCATGTGGTGATCATAACAGTATTCGCTGTCAGACTTCCGTCGTGGCCCATATTCTTCGCCATAATAAAACTGCTCACCGTCGTCGCAGAGCCCAGCATCACAAGGATTGCCACCAGTTTTTCCTGGCGGAAGCCAAGCAGAACTGCAATCGGAAGAAAGACAGCCGCAAGGCCGACCAGTTTAATGACAGCTGCTGCAATCGACGGCCAGATATTCTTCGCCGCACTCTTTGCCTCAAACGAAGCACCCATTGCGATCAGACCGAGCGGTGTTGCAA
>CAVBNJ010000370.1:0-2875 GCA_963596755.1 bacterium | reverse complement strand
TTGCAGGAGAAGAGGAAACGCCCTGGTACGGCGCGGCAGAAAAAGAAGATCTGGACCGGTTTTTGTACCGCACCCCGATGGGAAATAAGGGAACCTTCGGAAAGGTGCTGGTTATTGCCGGTTCCGGTGAAATGTGCGGAGCCGCAGTTCTCTGTGCCAGGGCAGTCCTTGCAGCGGGGGCAGGCATGGTAAAGGTTGTAACAGAAAAAAGCAACCGGACACCGCTGTTCTGTGCGCTCCCAGAGACGATGGCGGATTTTTATGAGGACGGAAAATCACTGCCGGAAGAAAAACTGCTGCAGGATTTTGCCTGGGCGGATACGATAGTGGCAGGACCGGGACTTTCGAAAGGAAAAACGGCACGGGAACTGCTGCAGTTTACGGCAGATCACGCAGAAGTTCCGCTTGTTCTGGATGCGGACGCATTGAACCTGATCGCCGAGGAGCCGGAGCTGCTTTCCAACTGCAGGGCGGAAAAAATACTGACGCCGCATGTAGGAGAACTGGCCCGCCTTCTGCACAAATCCATTGCTGAATGCAGACGGGATCCGGCGGGAAGTGCAAAAGAGGCGGCAGAAAAGTATCACGCCTGCTGCGTGCGGAAAGACTCCGTGACGGTGACAGCGGAAGAGGGGCAGGAACGGTATTACATAAACACAAGCGGATGCAGCGCGCTCGCAACGGCTGGAAGCGGCGATGTGCTGGCGGGAATCACGGGTGCGTATGCGGCAAAGCGCCGCTGTGAAAAAGAAACGGCAGTCACTCTGGCGGAAGCGGCAGCCCTTGCCGTCTACGCGCACGGAAAAGCCGGGGAAGCGGCAGAATCCAAGAGCAATGCTTCCTATGTAACAGCATCGGAAATCATAAAGGGATTAAAGAAAATCTGAAAAAGATCGAAATCACGGGTTCTCAAAAGGACTCCGGGCAGAATTTTTCTGCAGCGCCGGATGAAATTTGTGAATACCTCCGGAAAAACTGGCAATGATAAATACTAGAAAGCAAAACAGGAAAGAATCGGAGAGTGAGCACAAGTGGTAATCAAACGTGGCGATGTATATTATGCCGACCTGCGTCCCGTTGTGGGAAGTGAGCAGGGCGGAGTCCGTCCGGTGCTGATCATTCAGAATGACATCGGCAACCGACACAGTCCGACCGTGATCTGCGCGGCGATTACTTCCAGGATGAATAAGGCGAAGCTGCCGACACACCTTGAGATCGAGGAGTCCGCCTATGGGATTGTCCGTGATTCCGTGATTCTTCTCGAACAGCTGCGGACCATTGACAAGAGACGTTTAAAGGATAAAATCTGTCATCTGACCCCGGAACAGCTGGCTCTGGTGAACGAAGCGCTGAAAATCAGTCTGGATCTGCCTACATAAGGAGGATTTTCGGCGCGGTTCACGGCTTGACGAATGAGAAAGATCGTGCTATATTCTATATTATATGGGCTTCTGCCGCTTTTTCCGGCAGAATTCTTTTACAGAAAAAGCAATACTTTTTATAGAAGGAGACAAAAGAGGTATGTCAGGACATTCAAAATTCGCCAACATTAAGCATAAGAAAGAGAAAAACGACGCAAAAAAAGGTAAAATCTTTACCATCATCGGCCGTGAGATCGTAATCGCTGTCAAAGAGGGCGGCCCGGATCCGGCAAACAACAGCAAACTGCGTGACGTTATCGCAAAAGCAAAAGCAAACAACATGCCGAACGATACCATCGACCGCGGTATCAAACGTGCAGCAGGTGACGCGAATGCTGTCAACTACGAGCATGTTACATATGAAGGATACGGACCGAGCGGAATCGCTATCATTGTAGAAGCGCTGACCGACAACAAGAACCGTACCGCTTCCAACGTGCGTAATGCATTTACCAAAGGAAACGGAAGCCTGGGAACCACTGGCTGTGTATCCTATATGTTCGATCAGAAGGGACAGATCATCATCGACCGCGAAGAGTGCGACATGGAGGCAGATGACCTCATGATGCTGGCTCTGGATGCAGGCGCTGAGGATTTCTCCGAGGAAGAGGACAGCTTTGAGATTCTGACCAATCCGGATGATTTCTCCGCAGTCCGTGAGGCACTGGAGAAGGAAGGCATCCAGATGGCACAGGCTGAGATTACCATGATTCCGCAGAATTATGTAACTCTTAGCGATGAAAACGATATTAAATTCCTGAACCGTACGCTGGATCTTCTGGATGAGGATGACGACGTTCAGGCTGTTTACCACAACTGGGATGAGTAAATATGATGTTTAAAGAAGGTACATGTCCGATCTGCCATGAGAAGATTCAGGTTCCGGAGGACAGAGAGCAGATTATCTGCATGTTCTGCGGAAAAGAGATTTCAGTAGATGAGGCACTTGGAAAAGAGAAAAAGGCACACCGGGAACTTGGTCAGGAGGAACATCAGGAGTATGAAAGCCGTGCACTGGCAAGACTGAAAGAACTGATTATGACCTGTGACAATCCTATGAATAATTTCAAACGGACCCGCTATGAGGGCGACTTTGAAGATTATTATGCATCCAACAGAGAACTGTTCGAAGCACTGGATATGATCTATGCCGGTGGAGCAGAAGGTGAGCAGACATTAAAGCAGATGGCGGATTGTCTGATTCAGACTGCCAGAGAGCAGATTGAGCAGATCCGTTTCAAAGGCCATAAGACCCAGAAGCAGCTGGATTATAATTTTATGGTCAGTGTTTACCTGATTCCGTCCATTCGCAAATATCCGGCAGATTTTTCCGAGCCTTTTGCAGACTGTCTGGTACAGTCCTGGAATGACGCATTTGGCACCACGATCGGAAAAGCAAGTTTTGATGATATTAACAAAGGATTCCGTAGAAAGCTCTGCTATGTGACCACTGC
>CAVBNJ010000369.1:0-2892 GCA_963596755.1 bacterium | reverse complement strand
ATATAGCTCTGTGCCGTTGTCGTCTGTACGGAAAGTGCTGCATCAAAACCGCCGAACTGAAGAAGTGCTGCGCCGATACTGCTGGCAATCGCCATGCCGACTTTTCCGATGAATCCATTTACTGCGGAAAGAGTTCCGGCTGTATTCACACCGCTCTTCCATTCACCATAATCAACAGGATCCGGCTGCATGGCAAAATGCATGCTTCCTTTCAATCCGTAACCTGCTGCTGCGATCACAGCTCCGCCCACAAGTACCGGTACACTGGTTCCGCCGAAAAAGATGATCAGCAGACCTCCGGCATGTACAACGCTTCCAGTGATCATCAGATTTCTCTTGGTCGTCAGTTTTACAAGGAATGGGGCCAGAAGGTTTGTTACGATCGGTACCAGTGTTGTAATGGTTGCAACAACCTGAACCAGCGTTGTGTTCTGAACGACATAGGTAAAATAGTAAATAACTGCACTTGCCTGAATGACGTAGCCGCCGAAGAACCATACAATATTCAGTGCAAATAATTTCCATGGACCATTGTGAAGCAGGCAGGAAATGTTTGCTTTCAGGCTGACTTTTTCCTGATGGATCGTCACGCGTTCTTTTGTGTTAAAGAAGCAGAAGAAGAAAACAAGGCATCCGATAACGCCAAAGATCATCATTACAATCCGGAATCCCAGTGCTTCATTTCCATTTCCGAATTTATCTACCAGGGTTAATGCAAAGGCACTTACTACCGTAGAACCAACCGATGAAAAGAAGGTTCTACAGGATGCAAGAACGGTTCTCTCATGCGGGTCTTCGCTGAGCGCCGGGAGAATCGACGCCATCGGAATGTTTACGATGGTATAGGATGTCGACAGCAGAATATAGGTGATGTACGCATAGATCAGCATTCCTGTCTGGCTGATATTCGGCACGGAAAAGGCCAGAACGGCTGTTACACCAAACGGAATCGCACCAAACAGAATCCAGGGTCTTGATTTTCCCCATCTCGTGTTGGTTTTGTCGATCATAAATCCAACGATCAGATCGGAAACACCGTCAATAAATTTTGTTACCAGAAACATGATACTGACTGCACCTGCATTTAAATGCATGACATTTGTGTAGAAATACAGCAGATACAGGGAAATCATCTGCCAGATCAGATTACAGGCAAAATCCGAAGAACCATAGCCGATTCTCTGCCGCCAGAGCCCGATCTTCTCTTTCTTTTCAGCTTCATTCATTTTAACTACCTCCGTGTTTTGATAGTTTTACTTTACTTCTTTTTCACGAAGGTTCCCATTGTGATTCTTTTTGCGATTTACTGACTTTTTTTACGGCGATCCACACAATATTTTTATGTCGTCTTCATCAGAATCTATGTTATACTGACCTTAAAGATACTTTCCCGTGAATGAGGGCTGTGCTATGAAATTAAACCGAAGTGAATTTCAGAATTACATTTATTCTTATGAACCGGACGAGCTTTTTTACCGTGATCTTTATCTGGAAGAAAAGGAGCATCCGGAAACTTTGATGGAATACTGCAGAAAGCTGGATCCTGATCTGATCGCCCGGCATAAACTTTACGTTCCCGCACTTCGCAAAGAAGCCTGGTTTCCTTATCTGGAAGAACGTGAGATGTTCCCGGACCTTACCGGAGATATCATGCTCTGCAAACATTACCGTTATTCTCCGATCTATACGCACGAACATGAATTTTTTGAAATTCTGTGCATCTATGACGGCACAGCGAACACTACGATCCAGGGGATCTCTCATACGCTGACCGCCGGGGATGTCTGCATCATTCCGCCTCACACGAAACACAGCGTTGGTATTTTTGATGACAGTATTGCGATCAATATTCTGGTCCGCAGCACTACGTTCGAATCCACCTTTTTCCAGATCCTGACAGCGGACAGTGCGCTGGCACAGTTTTTTACGCATGTGCTGTTCCACAAGACAGAGGGAAACTTTCTGATTTTCCATACCGGAAATGACGAAGCTGTGATCCGTTCCGTGGAAAATCTTTTTATAGAATATCTGGGACATGAGAAATACAGCCATACATTTCTCAACTCCATGCTGGTTTTGTTCTGGGCTCAGCTTCTGCGCTGCCATGAAAATGATATCGAATCCATTCTGACAAAAGATACCACGGGCAATTCCATGACGGAGATTCTGGATTATATCAACCACAATTATCAGACCGCAACTTTAAGTGATACTGCCGCTCATTTTAACTACAGTATTTCCCATTTCAGCACGCTGATCAAAGAGGGTACCGGCCGCACATTTCTTCAGATCATACGTGATATCAAACTAAACCAGGCATGCCGCGCACTCCGCCAGACGACGTTAAGCATTCCCGCCATCTGCGAACTGGTCGGATATGAAACACCGGAGCATTTCATGCGGACGTTTAAAAAAGCGTACGGCATGACGCCTGGGGAGTACAGGAAAAAGAATGCGTGAGTTACTGTTACTGTTTCCTGTGTAAAACGGAATTTACGGGAGGAGGCCAGCTATTATGAATGATACAAAACAGGCAATTCATACTGCTTTTATTTCCCTTTACCGAAAGCGTTCTTTTCATCAGATTTCTGTAAAGGAACTATGTATACAAGTTCCTGTTGCAAGAACAACTTTTTACAGCTATTATAATAATCTTGCTGAACTGAAAGATGAGATAGAGGATGAATTGATTGGCGGTATTCTTGAAATTGCAAAACACAGTGTAACTGACAGTCCTGACAAAGCAGATCTGACCGGTTTCTTCTCTAAAACATTGTATTATATCAAACAGCACTGGGATGAGAATTACGCATTTCTCATTGCCCAGCCTGATTTTTCCTATATTACAAAATGGAAAGATGCCATAAAATATCATCTTACCTTGCGCTTCCC
>CAVBNJ010000368.1:0-2899 GCA_963596755.1 bacterium | reverse complement strand
GTCACCGAGCTGTTCTCTTTCGGCTCCTTCATCGGCTGCTTTTTCATCTACCAGCAGATCATCCGCATCTGTGAACGGATCGTTGATCACCAGATCGTCATCCACAAATACTTCTTCGTTTTCCGGCTCTGCTTTTTTCTCCGACGGATCATCATCGAAATCAACGAGTCCTTCCAGTTTTTCGGTTGTCTGGCTTACACGGGAAGGTTTCTTCGGCTCCTCAACAGGCTCCTCTTCCATTTCTTCTTCCTCCGCTGTAAACTCCGGAACTTTAATATCCTGCGTCTCCTGCTCAACCTTTTTCTGTTTCGTTTTCTGCTGAACCTCTTCATCCTTCGCACGTTCTGTCGCTTCCAGAGCGCTTCGCAGACTGCTTAAGTTGGCAGTTTCATCCGGAATTCGGTACTCACTTCTTTTCTCTTCTTCTCGGTTTTCAATTTCAATGGAGTCTTCGATGTCTGCCAGTTCTTCCTGGAATGTTTCACCGGAATCGCCGTGCTCATCTTCCTCCAGATCCCGGTCAATCTCTTTTTGCAGGGCAGCCCAAAGTTTACCGTCCTTTAAATCGTCATCATCAAACTTCATGTTTTTTGCTCCTCATATTCCTGTATGTTTCCACTTCGTTTCTGCTAAAAAATGCCCCTGCGGCGTTCCGTTTTCGTCACAAGGCACATACACTGTTTAGTATATCATAAAATTCGACAAAAAAAAGCAAAAAATTTGGTTTTGTCAAATTTCTTACTTTTTTCTGAAATTACCTGTGGAATTCGTGAAAAAATACCTTCTGAAGCGCCTCTCCAAGGAAAATTCCAAGGGCAATTGCGCCTGCAGCGGTCGCTGTCTCTAAAAGATACGTTCCCACCATGTTTTCCGGTCCCATGACGATCGCGTAAACGATACGGTACATGCCGGCTCCCGGCACCATCGGGAGGATTCCCGGGATCACAAAAAGGATCACCGGTGCTTTGAAATGGCGCGCCATCGCCTGGGATACCAGAGCGACTGCCACGGCAGCGAGAAAGTTTTTCATCAGAATACCATCATTGAAAACCTCGACGATCAGATAGACTGCCCAGCCGATCATGCCGACACCTGCGGTGTAATATTCCAGCTTTTTCGGTGCATTCAACAGTCTTGAAAATCCCCAGATGGCAACCCAGGCTCCCAGGGATTTTAAAATAATTTCACCTGCTATTCTCATCTTATCTTAAACCTCATTTTTTATCGTACCAGCGGCCGAAGCAGCAGCATGCCGAGTCCTACGCCGATCGCAATCGCGGCAGCCGTCACAAACGCCTCAAGCATCCGTGCCGCACCGGAAATATAGTCGCCGTGCAGCGTATCGTACACGGCATTCGTGATCGCCACACCAGGCACGAGGGGCATGATGGATGCGATGATGACTACGTTCAGATCCAGGATTCCCGGCATGTAATGAACACAGAGAATTGCGGTGACCGCCAGAAGAAATGAACCGATGCAGTTCACAAGGAACGACTGCATTCCTGCTCTTTTTCCTCCGTAAACGCCGATACCCGACATAAAGCCTGCGATGGCGGATGCCAGAACTTCATAGAAGCCGGCTCCGAACATGATCGCAAAGCCTGCGGTTGTCGCCATCATAGCGAGCAGATTTTTTTTGATTTCCGGCTTGGCACGATAGATATCACGCACCCGGTGAAACAGCGTGTCCAGGTCAATATTCCCTTCGCAGAAATCACGGGAAAGCTGGTTGACCGCATGAATCCGGTCGAGGTCCGTTGCACGGCTCTCCACGCTGCGCATAACGGTCATGGAATCCATCGACGGATCATCGAGCGTCACCACGAAGCCGGTCGTCAGCGCAAGCACATCCGCCGTTTTCAGGCCGGACATCCGCAGCATCCGCAGCATCGTATCCTCCACCCGCCACGTCTCCGCCCCGCTCTCCAGCAGAATCTCCCCTGCCATCACAGCGGTGTCCAGCAGCAGTTTATAGTCCATAATTTTTATCCTCTCATTTCACATATGCCACATGATTGTAGCATGAAGCTATGTTCACTTTCAAGTAATTTCTATGTAAATTCCGACAGACGGACGGATGTTCACAATCGAAGTTTCACACACCATTCTCAAAACTTTTCAAACTTTTTTCAAAATCCATTCACACTTTCCTCACATATGACAGCTATACTAAACGTATCAAAACAAAGGGACAACAAATCATCATCCTCTATCTTTCAACCGTTGTCCCCACCTAATATTCTTTCCAAATTTATATAGATTTTTCTTTTTCATAATGCCGGTATTTCAGCCAGAAGAAATACCGGCCCTCCTTTTTTTATCCCTCAAAAAGAAGTGCCGGCATCCCGTCTATGTACTATTCTTCAAAATTCACAACCAGTGTCTTGTCCCCGATCGTCTCGGACAGCATTCCGGTAATCAGTGTTTTTGCCTGCTCCTGCGCCATCGCTTCCAGATCGTCCATCTCTTTCGTCTGCTGCTCCACATCCTCCTTCGCACTTGCGATCGCATCCAGCGCATCTTCCTTCCGTTCCCAGTTCAGAAGTGCCGCCTTCTCATCGTAATACTGAATCGAATCATCATCGATCGAAATATCGAGAATTTCCACCGCCGGAAGCGTGACTGTCACTTCGCTGTCCGTTACATCCGTCTTCGCCTTCGCGAGATCAACACCTGCGCGGACCTCTGCGCGGTATGTCATGTTGAATGCCTTCTGCGTCAGAAACGGAATCGACCCATCCGAGTAATGAATCAGCCCATTATAAATCATCTTCGCCGATGTCAGCTCCCCCGCCGCCTCCAGCTTGCTGTCAATAAAACTGCCCGTAATCTCCGGCGCCCGATCCCGCCGAAGCGACTGCGTCAGATAAACCACCATACCGGCGAGGATCACTAC
>CAVBNJ010000367.1:0-2913 GCA_963596755.1 bacterium | reverse complement strand
GTCCGCAGGAAGAGGGACTGTCCCTTAGAAAACAGTCCCTCTTCTTTAAGGTAACTTTTACTCTGCCAGTTTGTTTTTGATTGCTTCTACTGCGTCTTCAACAGATACGATGCGCTCTGCCTCTTCCGCCTCGATCTGAATATCAAAAACTTCTTCAATTCCCATCACAATCTGAAAGACGTCCAGAGAGTCTGCTCCCAGATCGTCTGCAAAGGTTGTCTCCATTGTAATTTCATTCGGATCTACGTTTAATACATCCGCAATGATCTCCTGTAATTTCTCAAATTCCATCTTTTTCTGCCTCCCTGCTGCTCTTATAGTCTGCCAGATGTTCCTGGACTTTCTGCGGAATCTTTTCCTCGCTGAAGGAAATGCACTGAAGAATGGAATTTTTAAATTCGTTGGCTTTTGAGCTTCCGTGTGTCTTTACGACGAGTCCTTTTAATCCCAGAAGCGGTGCTCCGCCGTACTGGCTGGAATCAAACGTTTTTAAGGTTTCTTTTAAAGCCGGTTTCACAAGAAGTGCTCCGATCTTGCTGCGAAGGGAAGTCATCATGCCCTGTTTTACTTTGGAGATCAGGGTAGCGCCGACGCCCTCATACAGTTTTAAGATCACGTTTCCGACGAATGCCTCACAGACGATAACGTCTGCGGCTCCGTTTGGAATCTCACGAGCCTCGATGCTGCCGACAAAATTGATATACGGGTTTTCTTTCAGAAGCGGATACGTCTCTTTGACGAGTGCGTTTCCTTTCTCTTCTTCCACACCGATGTTGACAATGCCGACTCTCGGGTTTTTCACACCGACAACGTGCTCCATATAGATCGATCCCATCATCGCAAACTGCACCAGGTGGGACGGTCTGGCGTCCACGTTGGCTCCGCAGTCGATGAGGAGGGATACGCCGTCTTTCGTCGGGATCAGCGGGGCAAGCGGCGGACGCTCTACGCCTTTGACACGGCCGACAATCGTCTGGCCTCCGACAAGGACTGCTCCGGTGCTTCCGGACGAGACAAAGGCATCTGCCTCGCCGTAACGGACTTTCTTCATGCCGACAACGATCGAAGAATCTTTTTTATGACGGATCGCATTGACCGGCGGTTCGCCCGTCTCGATGATCTCTGATGCCGGAACGATCTCAATGCGTTCTTTCGGGTACGTATATTTCTGCAGCTCTTTTTCGATGACGTCCGGCTGGCCGACCAGTTGAACTTTGACGCGTCCGTCGGCATTTACCGCATCCACAGCGCCTTTGACCGGCTCCACCGGTGCATAATCGCCGCCCATCGCGTCCACTGCAACTCTGACTAAGTCACTCATTCTTTTTCCTCTTTTCTCTTGATTTAAAGCGCGTTTGAAAACCCTTTTTTCTATCTCTTCCAGATTTCTAAAAAACTGTTTTCAACCACGCTCTAAAAGCACTTCTGCAAGTGCTGTATTAACTATACTAAACTCCTTTGCAAAAATCAAGCATAAATGCCCGCTCCCCGCTTTCGCTCACAGGTAAAAAAAGCGGAAGGATCTGTTTTTACACAATCCATCCGCTCTTTTCATCTTTTCTTTACGAAATCTTTGCGCCGCTGGAATCCAGCTCGTGACCGTCTATGGTAGTATCATGTGCCATCTGGCCGTTTTCTGCCAGATAGTAGTCTTTACCGTCTACCGTAATCCAGCCGGTCTGCATCTGGCCATTGTCTGCCAGATAGTACCAGAAGTCTCCGTTTTTATACCAGCCGGTCAGCATATAGCCGTTCTCATTGAAGGCATACCAGTATCCGCCGATATTTTTCCATCCGGATTTCGGATAGCTGCCGTCATTGTTTCGGTACCACCAGCCTGTATCATCCTGAATCCACTGGCCAGCTGGAACTACGGTTACCTGTGCCACCGTACTGGTCGCCATCGAAACAGTTTTATCTACCGTATTGGTCGCTACTACATAATAATAATCGGTTCCCTCTGTCGTAGTATCCGGCACATACGTCGTATCGGTTGCTCCCTCGATCAGCGTTCCGCCTCCGTTGGAATTTACATTGTTTTTATACCACTGGTACGTTACCGTACCATCGCCGGAAACGGTTGCTTCGCAGGTCAGCTCTCCATTGGTGCTTCCCGCCTCTACTTCCAGGCTCTCCACCGGGTTCACCGTAAAGTTTGGTTTTTCCAGGCTGGTATCCACACGCACTGCATCACCGTCATCTTTTGAAATATCGACACTCGAAGATACTGATGCTGTGGTGGTGGTTCCCATCATTTTATCCATTAACGCATCCGCGGAACATCCTGAGAGGAATACCACACTGCACATGCATGCTGCCAGAAACATTACTCGTCTATTCTTCATATGCTTTGCACTCCTTTTTTATAATTGTTACAAAAATGTTGCAATATTGTTTCAAATCTCAACGAGACCATTATAGCACATCCCAATACATCGCGTCAAATCTTTTGTACGGCCGTCTGACGATATCCTCAAAAGGCAACAAAAAAGCTCCCGGGAATCGGGAGCTTCTCTGTTTATGAATATTAGTCCATAGCAACGACTTCTTTTTTGTTGTAAGAACCACAAGCCTTGCAAACTCTGTGCGGCATCATAAGAGCACCACATTTGCTGCATTTTACAAGGTTCGGAGCAGACATTTTCCAGTTTGCTCTTCTCTTATCGCGTCTTGCTTTGGAAGATTTATTCTTAGGACAAATGGACATTATGTTACACCTCCTTAAATTTACTAAATATATCACTGATAGCTGCCATACGGGGATCCTTAGGTTCCTCGACGCATCCACAAGGACCGTCATTGAGGTTTTTCCCGCACTGGCTACAGATTCCTTTGCAGTCTTCTCTACATAAAACCTTCAAAGGCCAGCTCATCAGTACCTCAAGATAGACCAGCTGGTCCACATCCAGGTCC
>CAVBNJ010000366.1:0-2916 GCA_963596755.1 bacterium | reverse complement strand
ATCTTGGGGTATCCTCCATGCAGATCGACAATCCGGAGCGCGGTTTTTCCTATAAATACGACGGTCCGCTGGATCTGCGTCTGAATCCGGAAGAAGGAATTTCCGCAGCAGAACGCCTGCGTACTGTTGCCCGCGATGAGTTGGAGGGCATGCTGATCGAAAATGCAGATGAACCGTATGCAAAAGAAATTTCACAGACAGTTACACGTGCACTGCGGAAGGGAAAGAAAATCGACACCACATTTGCACTGCGTGATCTGATCGCCGAAGCACTCGATTTTCTTCCGAAAGACGAGAAAAAAGAAGCGATCAAAAAATCCTGCGCCCGTACCTTCCAGGCGCTGCGTATCGATGTAAACAACGAATATGAGGTACTGGAAGCGTTCATGGAAAAACTTCCGGATGCCCTTGCTCCAGGCGGAAAGGCTGCGATTCTGACGTTCCATTCCGGGGAAGACCGGCTTGTGAAAAAGTCCATGAAGGGACTGTATCAGATCGGTATTTATTCCGATTACTCGAAAGAAGTAATTCGTCCTTCCAAAGAAGAATGCATCCGCAACAGCCGTGCAAGCTCAACGAAAATGCGCTGGGCAGTGAAAAGCAAGTAGAAGAGTAAACTATCAGAAAAAGAGAAATCAGCAGGGAACTCGGTTATCTTTCCGTTTGATTTCTCTTTTTTTGCTTTGCATATTAATTTTGTGATTCCTCATGCTCCGGCATGGATTCCCGCAGCCGTACCGCTGTGGCAGCCTGCCGCCGTCTTGCATCGTCCATGGCCGCATAATGTTTCTTTGTCGTATTGACATCCTTATGCCCGAGAACATCCGCAACCAGGTAAATATCGCCGGTCTCCTGATAAAGCGTCGTACCGTACGTACTACGCAGCTTATGCGGTGTAATTTTCTTCGTTGTCGTCACCTGGGACGCATATTTCTTCACCAGATTTTCCACGGTTTTGACATTGATCCGTTTTCTCTGTGCCGAATAGAAGAGTGCATGTTCGTGTCCCGCCACCGGCGTGATACCTGCACGGACTTCAATATACTTTTTCAGCGCCTCGGCAACTTCCTCGCCAAAATAAACGAACATTTCATTTCCGCCTTTTCGGAGCACCTTGATTCCATTATTCTTGAAATCCACATCTTCAATATCTAATCCGACACATTCCGATACACGAATTCCCGTGCCAAGCAGAAGAGTAATGATCGCAAAATCACGTTCCTTTGTTTTTTCATAATAGGCCCGCTGATGACTGCTCAGTCCGTCGCCGCAGGACTCAATAAAATCGAGAAGCTCCGCAACCTCATTCGGCTCTAAGCGGATAATTTCTTTTTCATGAAGCTTCGGCATATCGACAAGCAGCGTGGGATTCGTCTCGATCAGTTCTTTTTTGAAATAGTAGGCATAAAACGTCCGAAGCGCCGACAATTTTCGTTTCAGACCTTTTTCCCCGTTGGTGGTATAAGATTCCTGGGAACCGACATAAGCCTTTAAATATTCTGTGTATTCCTCAATATCAAGCGCAGTGACTTGATCCAGAACATCAATGGACATCTGATCCATGGGGATTTTGGCAAGTTCCGGATTTTCTTTCTGCAGATACTGAAAAAAGATCCGAAGGTCATACGCATATTTGATCCGTGTGCTGGTCGATGTCGTTGTGCTGATGCCGCGGAAAAATTCTGCAGTGAAAGAGGGAAGAGTCTTTAAAACTTCGCGGAGCTTCAGCGTGTTTTCCATATCTGTTTGTTCGTGATACGTAATTTTTGATTTCATAACTGCAAATGAGCCTTTCTAAACAGAAAAACCGGAAAAATGAAAGAAGTATTTACTCTATATAACTATTCGGGAAACGCAGGTTTTTCGAATAGTTGAAGAGTTACTTTCAGAAATTGCCGGTTTTTCCTCTGAAATCGCCGGATTTTTCAGGTCGATTTCTTTTTCATTTTTTATAACTTTTTTTGATTTTCTTCTTTTCTTTTTTAAGATAAAAATCTTAATACTCCGATTACCTTTCCTACGATCTGCAGATCATCTACAAGGATCGGATCCATCTCGTCGTTTTCCGGCTGCAGGCGGAAATATCCGTCTTCTTTATAAAATGTTTTTACGGTAGCGGAATCATTGACCAGTGCAACAATTTTTTCGCCATTTTCAGCCGTTTCCTGTTGTTCCACAAGAACAAGGTCGCCGTCTAAAATACCTGCATTTACCATACTTTCGCCCTGTACTTTTAAAAGGAAGGTTTCTGCGTTCGGCAGACGGTCTACCGGCATCGGGAAATATCCTTCAATATTCTCTACTGCAAGAATCGGTTCTCCGGCAGCTACTTTGCCGATCAGCGGGATCTGTGCAACCTCGCTCTGGGACGCTGTGTCTTCCGATGCAATTCCCTGAATTGCACCAAGGCGGCCAGTATGGAAACCTTCGTCACAGATTTCAATCGCTCTTGGTTTCGTTGCATCACGTTTGATATAACCTTTTCGTTCCAGTGTCTCCAGATGTGCATGTACTGAGGATGTAGAACGAAGGGAAACTGCTTCGCAGATCTCACGCACGGACGGCGGGAATCCTCTCTGTAAAATTTCCTGTTTTAAATATTCGAGAATTTGTCTCTGTTTTTCGGTCAGTTTATTTTTATCTCCAGCCATCGTATGTTCCTCCTGTCGTTTCGTTTTTTATATGAATCGGGGTAGTCCCCTCTTTCTATACGATATTTGCTTATAATATACCAAATAAATTTTACCATAAATTCCAGCAGAAAGCAAACAAAAGTTCCGAAAATTTGTTCGTATTTCTTGTTGACAAACATACGTTCTTCTATTATAATGAACATATATTCGAAAGAACAAACGTTCACCAGTACAACTACTCTTCTACTACAAATCAAGGGGGAATTTTACATGAGTACCAATG
>CAVBNJ010000365.1:0-2932 GCA_963596755.1 bacterium | reverse complement strand
ATCATTGGTTTTGTTCATCCGACGACCCATGAGTATATGGAATTTGAAGCACCGCTCCCGGAATATTTTTCCAATCTGTTGCTACAGTTCCGAAAAAACGCCTGAAACTGTTTGAAAAAGATGATATTTGAAAAATCCTATGTATAATTTGTCTAAATTCTGTCAAAATGTTCTGTACTTTCTGTGAATTATGTAGTATACTTGATGTAACGAAAAAAACGCGAGTTACTACATCTGTGAAAGCAGATTATTGTGACGGAATGGAAAGGAGCGGATTATATGAAAACTATCATAACGATTGGACGTCAGTACGGAAGCGCCGGACATTCCATTGGTAAGATATTAGCGGATGACCTGGGAATCAAGTACTATGACAAAGAGCTGCTGGAACGTGCAGCAAAGGACAGCGGCTTATGCCAGGAATTGTTCGAAAACCACGATGAAAAACCAACCAACAGCTTTTTATACTCTCTGGTTATGGACAGTTACTCTTTCGGCTATGGATCTACCATGATGGATATGCCGCTGAACCAGAAAGTATTTCTGGCACAGTTTGATGCCATCAAAAAGATCGCTCAGGATGGCCCGTGTGTTATCGTAGGCCGCTGTGCAGACTATGCACTGGAGGAAAATCCTAACGTATTAAGTATCTTTATCAAGGCAGATATGCAGGATCGTATCCGCCGAATCGCAAAGCTGTATGATCTTTCCGATGCAAAAGCAAAAGACAAGATCACAAAGATCGACAAACAGCGTGCAAGCTACTACAATTACTACACCAGCAAACGCTGGGGTGAAGTAGACAGCTACGATCTCTGCGTCAACAGCAGCGTATTCGGAATTGACGGTACGGTTGATATGATCAAACAGGCGATCGAAGTAAAAGAGGCTGGCATCCGCAAGATTTTCAGCACCTGATAAAAACAGAACATAGGAGAAATGACCCTCCTCTTATTTTTAAGGGGAGGGTTGTTTTATGAAAGGATATTTAATATGAGAATTGTAATACAGCGTGTAAAAAGAGCAAGTGTTTCGGTGGAAGAGAAGATTGTCGGCGAAATTCAGAAGGGATTTCTTGTTCTGATCGGTGTCGGACAGGGGGATGATGAAGTGACGGCGGATAAATATATGAAAAAGCTGCTGGGTCTTCGCATTTTTGAGGATGAAAACGGAAAGACAAATAAATCCCTGGCGGATGTAGACGGACAGCTTCTGATGGTTTCACAGTTTACACTGTATGCCAACTGCAAAAAAGGAAACCGCCCGAGCTTTACCGAGGCCGGTGAGCCGCATCGTGCGGAAGAACTGTATGAATATATGGTGGCAAAAGCACGGGAACAGGTTCCAGTGGTAGAAACAGGCGTGTTCGGGGCAGATATGGAAGTGTCACTGGTGAATGACGGGCCGTTTACGGTGATTTTGGAGGATTTGTAAAAATAGTTTACGTAACTTCGTTATGTAAACCACTATGGGAGAATTTTATTTTATGCATCCGTTAGACTCGCACATACTGCGCCATCTTGTTCTTCCGGAACAGGAAGGCCTTTCCGTGGAAACAATTCTGAAACGTTTCCTGCACCTGTCGCCGCGCGAAATCCGTCATGCCAAATATATTCCGAACGGAATCCGGAAAAATGGTCTCGCCTGCCGCACCAATGCAGTCGTTCATTCCGGAGACGAGATCTGCTTTCGATATGAACAGGCGCAGCCGCCTGTTCCAGTGACGATCCCATCCGTTCCTGCCGATCTCACCCGTGTGCGGATCCTTTACGAAGACAAGGATCTCTGCGTCGCAGATAAACCTTCCGGAATGGTCTGCCATGCCTCCCACGGCCATTTCTCCGATTCTCTGACGCATGCTACGGCAGCACTTCTCAAAACACCGGCAGCACCTTCTGATCTTCGCTGCATCGGCCGTCTTGACAAAGATACGTCAGGTCTGGTACTATTTGCAAAGAATCAGTTATCCGCAGCCAGACTTTCCCGACAGCGGGAGAGCGGTGAGCTGAAGAAAGAATACCTGGCGCTGGTCCATCATCCCTTTTCAGAAGACAGCAAAACTGGAACCATCCGCCTTTCGATGGAGCAAATTCCGGAGGATGATCCGACCTCTTTCGATCCTTCTGGAAAGCGCATCACCAAAATGCGGATCTGTCCGGATGGGGACGGTCTTTTGGCTGCTACCCACTACGAAACCGTGCTGCAGGACGATTCCTGGGCCGTTGTACGCTGCTGGCTGGAAACCGGACGGACGCATCAGATCCGTCTCCATATGGCCTCTATCGGCCATCCGTTATTTGGAGATCCGCTCTATGGAATAGATGACGGCGGCTCCCGTGCAGCACTCCACGCCTGGAAACTGCATTTCCGCCAGCCCATGACAGGAGAACTCATTTATCTGGAAAATATTCGAACGCACATGTTCGATTAAATATAGTTGAATCATAAGGAGAGTATCATATCTATGGAAGAACAGAAAGAACACAAACGCCGCGTCCGCTATAAAGGCACGCATCCGCGGAATTACAATGAGAAATACAAAGAACTGAACCCGGAAAAATATCAGGGAACGATCGAACATGTCATCCAGAAGGGAAGTACACCGGCTGGCATGCACATTCCGATTCTTGTAGATGAAATCCTCGATTTTCTCAAGATCGAGCCAGGCCAGAACGGACTCGACGCAACACTCGGCTACGGCGGCCACAGTTCCCGCATGCTCGCATGCCTGCAGGGAAAAGGCCATCTCTGTGCGCTGGATGTCGATCCGATCGAGATGGAAAAGACAAAAGCACGACTGGCCGCGCAGGGTTACGGACCGGATATTTTAACGATTATTCACCAGAACTTTGCCAACATCGACCAGGTAGCCGCCGAATACGGCCCGTTTGATTTTATTCTTGCAGATCTTGGCGTATCCTCCATGCAGATC
>CAVBNJ010000364.1:0-2947 GCA_963596755.1 bacterium | reverse complement strand
CCATTATACTAAAGACAGCAGCAAGAATCGAAAAGAAGCAAAAGGAGGAAACATTTTGGGAAAATCATTAACCAGAAAAATTATCGAATCACACTATGTGTCCGGAAGCATGGTTCCGGGAGAAGAAGTTTTTATCAAAGTGGATCAGACACTGACTCATGACATCAATGCGGTCATGACGTATCTCGCCTTTGAAGCCATCGGTCTCGACCGTGTCCGCACCGAATGCAGCGTCAGCTATCTGGATCACAACCTGCTCTACGTAGACCACAAAACGCCGGACGACCATATTTATCTGACTTCAGCGGCAAAGAAATTTGGTGTTTACGTATCCAGACCGGGAAACGGCATCTGCCATACCGTTCATGTGGCAAGATTCGGTGCACCTGGAAAAATCAGCATGGGCGGTGACAGCCATACCCCGCACGGCGGTTCCATCGGCATGCTCTGCATCGGTGTCGGCGGAATGGATGTGGCGACGGCTATGACAGGCGTTCCGATGCGTCTCAAAATGCCGCGGGTCATCAAAGTCAACCTGACCGGAAAACTGCAGCCGGGCGTAAATGCCAAAGAAGTTATTCTCGAAATGCTGCGGAAGGTCACGATTAAGGGCGGACTTGGAAATGTATATGAGTACGTGGGACCAGGTGCGGCGACGCTGGAAGTGCCGGAGCGTGCGACCATCACAAACATGGGCGCAGAGATGGGAGCCACCACCTCGATTTTCCCGGCGGATGAACAGGTACATAAATTCATGAAAGCGCAGGGAAGAGAGGATGCATATGTGGAACTCCTTCCGGACGAAGATGCCGAGTATGACGAGGAGATCGAGATTAACTTAAGCGAACTGGAACCGCTGGTGGCATGTCCTCATCAGCCGGACAACGTAAAATTGATGCGTGAAGTGGAAAAACTTCCAGTGCAGCAGGTCTTCATCGGAAGCTGTACGAATACAAGCTATGCGGATGTGGCAAAAGCCGCTCTGGTCTTCCAGGGAAGAAAAGTCAACGACAATGTGAGCTGTACGTGTGCCGTCAATTCCAGACAGACGTACAAAGCGCTGCTCCGCGACGGCTATATCGATATGATGATCGATGCAGGCGTACGTTTTCTGGAAATCGCCTGCGGACCGTGCTGCGCGATCGGACAGACACCGGCGACGGAAGGAGTGGCTGTGCGTACTTCCAACCGCAACTTTAAGGGAAGAGCCGGTAACCCGAATGCCAAAATCTATCTGGTCAGCCCGGAGAGTGCAGCAGCAACAGCCATTATGGGAACATTTGCAACGGCAGAAGATATCCTCGGCAGCGACGTGTCAAAACTGGCCGGCATCAAAGAGCCGGGCGAATACGATATCAACGACAATATGATTATTCCGCCGCTTTCCGAGGAAGAGGCAAAAGAAGTAGAAATCGTCCGCGGACCGAATATCAAGTTTCTCCCGGTACCGGATGTGCCGGAACAGTATTTAAAAGTGCCGGTCAGCCTGAAAGGCGGAGACAATATTTCCACTGACGATATTACGCCGGCCAGCGCCGAATTTTCGAGTATGCGGTCGAATATTCCGCTGATGTCACAGTATTGCTATCACAGATATGCGCCGGATTTTGCCGTAAGAGCAAAGGAGCTCGGCAAAAGTATTATCGTGGGCGGCGAGAATTATGGACAGGGTTCCTCGAGAGAGCATGCTGCCATCAACCCGATGTATCTTGGCGTGAAATGTGTCATTGCAAAGAGCATTGCCCGCATTCACAAGGGAAATCTGGTCAACCATGGAATTATCCCGATGCTGTTTGCAGATCCAGACGATTACGACAGAATTGATCAGGGCGATGAGCTGGAAATTACACAGCTTCTGGACCAGATTCCGACCAGAAAAGTACAGGTAAAAAATGTGACAAAGAATATGGCGTTTGAGGTAAATCTGGATCTGACAGACAATGAAATTGAGGTTGTATTGAGCGGCGGACAGCTTCGCTATTTAAAGAAACAGTTAGAGGAATAAAAATACGGAGGGAACATGTATGAGCGGAATCACACAGGAACAGGTGAAACAGGCACAGGAGAAGTTTGGGGCTCTGATTGAACAGGAGTCGAAACGAATTGAGCGGATGAAGGAGTCGCAGGAACTGACAGACTTCAAGAAGAAAGAAAAAATTGTCGTTGGAATTCTGCCGGGCGACGGCGTGGGGCCGATTCTGATGGAACAGGCACTTCGCGTTTTAAATGAGCTTGCCGGTGACGAAATCAAAAACGGAAAAATCGAGGTAAGAACGATAGAGGGGATGACGATTGAAAACCGTGTGGCGAAAATGGAGAGTCTGCCGTCGGATATCATTCCGGAGATCAAGGCATGCGATGTGCTGGTAAAAGGTCCGATGGTAACGCCGCGGGCCGGGGAAGGCCTGCCGAATCTGGTCAGCGCCAACAGTCTGCTTCGAAGAGAGCTGGAACTCTTTGCAGCCGTACGGCCGATCAAAATCCCGGACAAGAACATCGACTGGACCTTTTTTAGGGAGAACATCGAGGGAGAATATATCTGGGGAGACAAAGGCATTCAGGTAGATGAGGATCTTGCTGTAGATTTTAAAGTTCAGACAAAGCAGGGAAGCGAGCGCATCGCAAGAGCAGCGTTTGAATTTGCCAGAAAAAACGGAAAGAAAAATGTGACGATTGTTACAAAGGCAAATATCGTAAAACTCGCAGACGGCAATTTTATCAAAGCAGTCCGCAAAGTCGGGGAAGAGTATCCGGAAATTGAGATTCAGGAGCGTCTGGTGGATGCCATGTGTGCGAAGATGCTCGATGAAAGCTTTAATCAGGGAATTGAAGTCGTTGTGCTTCCGAATCTCTACGGTGATATCGTAACTGACGTTGCGGCAGAGCATGCGGGCGGCCTCGGAAACGCCTGCTCCTCCAACATTGGAAACCGGTATGCCCTGTTTTC
>CAVBNJ010000363.1:0-2953 GCA_963596755.1 bacterium | reverse complement strand
GTGTCATACAGAACCGTATCGGGTTCCTCTGCATACCGCTCCACATCCGGATTCAACTTCAGCGTGTAATCGCCGCTCACCGTCCAGACAAGATTGCGGATCCGGCTTTCCAGCTCCATCGCATGGGTTTTTAACTCTTCGTCTGTCACCATATTCCGCATCCCCTAAAATACATCCTGCGGTGTCCACTCTTCCGGAATCCGGGTGCGCACGACATCCCGCACGATCTCTTTTTCAAACAGGTCAAAGCACTTGTTCACAATACCAATCTGTACTGCCAGATACGGAGAAAGCCCCTGACGGATCGTTCCGATGGCTCCGAACAGTCCGCGCAGGTCAAGGGCACGCGTCGTGATCTCTGCCTGTTTTGCTTTCTTCTGCAGATCGAGATACAGGCCGATCAGTGCATCCCGCGCCGCCGGTTTCAAATCCGGGTATTTCGACTGCATCAGATAAAACAGGGTCGATTCCGAAAGCGGCGGCATGTCGATAACCAGAAAACGGGATACCAGCGCCTCGTTCAGCTCCCGCGTTCCCGCATAGCCGTAGTTCATCGTTCCGATCATCCGCGCAGCCGGGTGAAGCGGGATCTTGTCGTAGCCCGGTACGTCGATGATGCGGCGGTAGTCGAGCGCCGCGTGGAGAACGCTGACCACATCGTTTTTCGCCATGTTGATCTCATCGAGAATGCCGAATCCGCCTTCTTCGGCACAGCGATAAATGCTTCCCTTCCGGAGTGTTACCTCCTGGTTCTGGAACGTATCGGTTCCGATGAGCTCGGCGCTTCCCGTATTCACATGGAAGGAAACGTTGTATGTCGGTCTTCCGAAAATATAAGCAAGTGTCTCCGCCAGCACATTTTTTCCCGTCGCTTTTTCTCCGGTCAGCAGCAGATTTTCGCCCTGCAGAAGCGCTGCGACCGCCATCTCCAGAATCTCTTTTCCGAAAAACGGAATTTCCGGCGTGCTCATCCGGTTCTGTAAGCCTTCCGGCACCGGATAACTTTCGCGGAATTTCCGCACACTCTCAATCAACGCCCCGCTTACGCCCTGTTCCTGTAAAAATGAATCGTTCATCTTCTATATAAATCCTCTCTTATGTTCATCTGTCTTTTCACTCCTATCAGTATACGGGATCCGGCCGCTTTCTGCAAGCTCAGACTTTGACTCCCTCTCCGCGAAAAAAGACACCGGAAAACAGATTCTCATCCCATTTTCCGGTGTCTTGCTTCTATCTTATATTCAGTTTCTCTATCGCGTTATCCGCGGATTCCGGAAAGGATCTCCTCTGTGGAAGCCTTTGCTTCTTCATCAAGGTTCTCTTTCTTGTAGTTCTCATAACGCTGTTTGTGATGCGGATTCTCTGCCCACAGCTCGTCTGCGGCTTTCTTCCACTCGGCTGCATACAGATCGCATTTTCCGCACAGATGCTCTGCGCTCTCCGGGGACTGCAGGTCGGTTGACTTCGCACCGGTCTTCTCGACCATCTCACGCAGCAGTTCCGGGTTCTCGAGCATCGGACATGGACGCAGGTGATTGCGGTTGAACGGCTGGCCGTCGCGGTATGCCTGGAACAGCGGCTGCTGCAGTGCCTCGATCAGAGATACCTCGTTGATGTTTGCGCCGGAGTAATGGATGAAAACACACGGCTCTACATCGCCGTTGGCATTGATATGGCAGTAGTTACGTCCTCCTGCGATACATCCGCCGACGAACTCGCCGTCGTTCTGGAAGTCCATGACAAAGATCTGTTTATCGCTCTTGTCAGAACGGATCTCACGCAGTCTGTGATAGATATATTTTCTCTGCTCTACCGTCGGCATCAGCTCCGGCGCAGCGTCCATGCCGACCGGCATAAAGTGGAAGTACCAGCTGTAGCGGCAGCCGTGTGCGATCAGCAGATCGAGGAACTCGTCGCTCGTAACGGTCTCGAGGTTTGCTCTCGTGTAGCAGATAGAAGTACCAAAAAGCAGACCGTGTTTCTTCATCAGATCCATGGCTGCAAGGACTTTATCGAAGATACCCTCGCCGCGGCGTCCATCGTTGACTTCCTCGAAGCCTTCCAGGGACAGGGAGAAGGAAATATTTCCGAGTTTCTGGACTGCCTCGCAGAATTCCTCGTCGATCAGGGTTCCGTTGGTGAAGCAGTGGAACTCACAGTCATGATGCTCTTCTGCCAGACGCAGGATATCTTTTTTGCGGACAAGCGGTTCGCCGCCGGTGAACATATAGAAATACGTTCCGAGTTCTTTTCCCTGACTTACGATATCCGATAATTTTTCATAAGACAGATTCAGCTTGTGGCCATACTCCGCTGCCCAGCATCCGGTGCAGTGCAGGTTACAGGCACTCGTCGGGTCCATCAGCATCGTCCACGGAATGTTGCAGTTGTATTTTTCACGGTTCATACGGATTTTCTTCGTTCCGACAAAAGCTGCCTGGAAACCTAAGTTTAAAGCGGTCATTTTTGCAACCTGCGGATCAAGCTCGTCCAGTCCGCGGTTTACGTACTGTACCCACTTGTTGTCCGGGTCCTGCAGCATGGTGCGGATGTTGTCAAACGTTTTCTCCGCAAACATGTTTCCGGTAAATTTCTGTACGAAATCAGTCAGGTTCAGCAGTGCTTTTGTTCTGTCATCTCCGTGGTTCACATATTTTAAAACACCATCGATCGCAGCACTTGCGGCGGCTCTTTCTACTTTCATTTTTGCATCCATGGTTCACGATCTCCTTTGTATTCGTTGTTATGTATTTGGTCTCCGGCACGATGTAGTTTTCGATACCAGATCTTGGCTTTTATTCATTATATTCTCCAAATTTCAAAAATACAACCAGAAGTTTTCCGTTTTGGGACACATCAAAAAAAGTGTCCCAGTAAGGAACACTTTTTCTTGTTTTTCACTTTTTGTTATGTTTTACTTTACATTTTCTGATTCAAATAAGGCATTTTCTAG
>CAVBNJ010000362.1:0-2954 GCA_963596755.1 bacterium | reverse complement strand
AAAACATTCGTAATCCGCTCATTTTTCTTCGAAAAATGGCTACTTACTCATGTTTTGGCGGGTCCCAAGGTCAGAAGTCTTCCTGCAAGCTCCGCTTGCGTCAGATTTCTGGCCTTTTGACCCTGGTATCTATTCATTTTCAGACGATTATATCGTTCACGCCAATTTTTCTGTTTACACAGTATCATATTTTGTCAGAAAAATCATAACCTCGGCGCGAATGGTCGATCTGTGGCACAAACGGTCGAAAGGAGGAATTTTCGGTGCATTTTGCGATTGTTGAGGATACCGAATCGGACCGGAAAACATTACATCAACTGATTCTGGAAAACTGTTCCCGCCATGGTGAAACGGCGGATTTTTCTTTTTTCGCAAGCGGAGAAGCCTTCTTAGATGCCTTCCGGCCGGGGCTGTTCAGTGCTGTTTTTATGGATATTATGCTGGACCGCAGTGGAAAAAACGGCATGGAGACGGCGAAAGAACTTCGGAAAACGGCTCTGCGCCTGCCGATTATTTTCACGACGACGGAACCGGATTTTTCATTAGAAGGATACGAGGTGCACCCTCTCGATTACCTGTTAAAACCGGTCGATCCCGCAAAGCTGGACTGGTGTCTGCAGGAGCTTCGTGAGCTCTGGGCTGTTCCGCTTTCCTTTGAATTTCCCGAGAGTTCCGGCCAGGGTACTGCCTCGTCTCCCCGCCGCGTGGCGCTGGATGACTTCTGTTATGCAGAAAAATCGGGGCACTGGCTTCTGATCCACACTGCGGAGGATGTGTTTCAGACGCGTCTCTCTCTTGCCGAACTGACGGCGCTGCTTCCGTCGACAAACCGCTTTTTCATTGCCGGCAAGGGGCTGCTCTTAAATTTTTCGCAGGTGAAAAGTATCGGAAAAGACGGACAGGTGCTGCTCAAAGACGATACGGCTGTCTACTGCAGCCGCCGAAAGACGAAAGAAGTTCTGGAGGCGTACTCCTCTTATTTATTTGAAGCGATTCGAAGGGAGTTTTAACTGGTATGGCATGGTCAACTTATATTTTTGCATTTTACTGTGAATCGATTCATATGATTCCGTTTTTGATCCTCGCATTTTTCCCGTTTTACCGGCAGCTTCGGATGCCTGCATGGGCGGTTGCACTGATCTGTATCGTCTCGCAGTTTATGCAGTCGGCGTTTTATCTGTATCAGATCGTACATCATCAGTCGCTGCGGCCGACCGATTATGTTTTCGCAGTTTTCTGCTTTTTCATTTATGTCACCTGTATCAAGGCAGACTTCTGGAAACTGCTGTATCTGTACATTTTTGTTTTTGATTATATTATTTTTGTCCGCGGCGTTGCCTTTTTTCTGGAAGCATGCTTCACCACAGATCCAAACTGGGATTTTTATTCTCTGCACACGATGCTGCTGATTATGGTTGTTTTCATCGTTTCTCTGCCATTTACTGTTCGGTTCCTGATGAAAACGAAAGACCGTGTTTTTGAGGCGGATGACCCCGGTTTCTGGAAAAAAATCTGGCTTCTGCCTTTTTCGACAACCATGATGATCTGCCTTTATACACCGGCAGTCACGCGCGATCTGATTGTCCATTTCAGTTTTGTTTCAAGCCGGCTTTTCCTGCTGCTCTCCATGCTGATCTCGTACTGGGTAATCCTCGATGCCATGGACAGCATCCGCCATCAGACGGAGCTCACGGAACAGACGGCCCGTCAGGAAATGATGCTGGCGATGCAGCAGACGCAGTACCAGCAGCTCACCCGTCACATCGCTTCGACGCGGGAGGCGCGCCATGATCTGCGGCAGCATCTGAACATCATTGACCAGTATCTGCAGAATGGGGATCAAGAGGCATTAAAAGATTACATCAGCCAGTACCGGAAGTATCTTCCGCCGGATACGCAGCACACGTACTGCAGGAATTACGCGGTAAACACGATCGTCTGCTATTACGCGGAGGAGGCACGGCGCGAGCAGATTGCATTCGAGGTCGATCTGCGTATCCCGGAAAAACTCTCCGTTCCCGAGCCGGAGCTCTGCGCGGTGATCGGAAACCTGCTGGAAAATGCGCTGGATGCATGCCGCGATATATGGAAACCGAAACCGTTTATTCATGTACGCATGAAAGAAGAAGACAATCAGCTCATTCTTGCCATCGACAATACGTGCGTGAAGACACCAGTGGAACAGGACGGACGGTTCCTTTCCTCAAAACACGAAGGATTCGGCACGGGAACATCGTCGGTGCAGAACACGGCAGAACGATATCATGGAATGGCACAGTTCCGGTGTGTGAATGGAGTGTTTTATGCTTCGGTATTATTATATGGAGACGAGAAAAACGCGTCTTGATCTAAATTTCAAATGGGAGATCCTTTTAACGGGATCTCCTATTTACTTATTCTGTCAATTTTATCTTTCATCCGTGTCATTATATTTTTCGCAAAAAGCTTTACAATCACTCTTAAAAATAATATAATTTAAGAGTAGATGTAAAGGTGGTGATAAAATGGAAAAGCGTATGATTTTAGATCGGCTATTGGAAGAAAACCATGGATACTTGACTACCTCACAGGTTATGGAAAAAGGTATTTCCAGAACAGCTCTTTCTCAATATGTAAAAGATGAAGGTCTTGAAAGAGTTTCAAGAGGTATTTATATTTCTGATGATGTCTGGCCGGATGAGCTTTTTATTTTACAGGCACGAAGCGAGAAAATTGTGTTTTGTGGTGAGACAGCGCTCTATCTTCATGGGTTGATTGACAGAGAATACTCTAAAATTTGTATTTCTGTTCCCCGCGGCTTTAATGTATCCCATATTAAATATAATAATCTCCAGGTAAGATATCCCTCAAAAGAAGTCCATTCTCTTGGCGTATGTGAGATGCCTTCCAGCAGCGGGAACATGGTGCATGTCTATAACAAAGAACGATGTATCTGTGATCTGATCAAGAACCGT
>CAVBNJ010000361.1:0-2962 GCA_963596755.1 bacterium | reverse complement strand
ATCGCACTCTCTGTTGTAGCGGTCTGCGCCCTCACCGGAGTTTCTTGCGAGAACGTAAATTGCGGTGTCGGTGTCCTCTTTTTCGGTGATTGCCGGTACGTCAGGCTGTGCAAATACTTCGGAGAACATAACAGCGAAGATCGGAACATTCATTTCCTCTGCTTTCTTTGCCAGCTCTGCCTGGAATGCTGCCTGCGCGTCTGCGAGGACTTTGTCGTACTCATCGAGCCATTTGTCGGTCAGGATTTCAAAACCGGCCTCTTTTAAGCCCTGCTCAATCGTTACGACTGTTCTTGTGTTGACGTCTCCGGAACCGGTACCCCCTTTTACCGTGTGGCGGACGCCATTGCCGTAAACTGCGACTTTTCCTGCGGCTGCAAGCGGCAGGGTTCCGTCATTTTCGAGAAGTGTCATGCACTCACCTGCCAGTGAACGAACCAGCTCGGAATGCTCTTTTTCTCTTGCAGATACTTCTCCTGTTTTTGATGCATAAAATGTTGCCATAATACTAATACCTCCCAATGATTATTTCACATACAGCACTTATATTGTAGCGCATTTTTCGGCATTATGCAAAAGTTTTTTCGCACAGCTTTTCTCATTTTCCACCTTCTTTTGCAAAATTTGTTGACGGGGCTGATTTTGGCAGTATAATAGTACCAGATACTAATTTTGAGGAGGCAACCGCTATGTTAAAACAGGTTTCTATTTTCGCCGAAAACCAAAAAGGCACCATGCAGAAGATCACACAGATTCTGTTTGAGAACGACATCAATATCTTAGGTTCCGTCAACAACGACAGCGCGGAGTACGGCATCGTCCGCATGGTCGTTTCCGATCCGGATAAAGCAGAGCAGGCACTCCAGGCAGCTGGTTACATGACCCGTCAGACGGATGTGCTCGGCGTTGAAGTCGTCGATCAGCCGGGTAATCTGAACTCTCTGCTGAAAACACTGCTTGAGACAAATATCAATATCGACTATATCTACCTCTCCTTCAACCGTGAGTCCGGCTGCCCGATCATGGTGTTCCATGTACCGGATGTGTACGAGACAGAGGCAAGTTTGAAGAGCAAAGGATATACCGTTCTCTAAATTTTCAGACAAAAAGAAGGCACCACCGGGGTGCCTTCTTTTTATGCCTGTTCTTTTGCTTCTTCAAACAGGTTATCTCTTGTAATGTTCTTTGCCCATTTTCCGCTCTTATATCGTTTCAGAACCCATGGCCACTTCACAAACTCGTCTGTACACAGCAGGAAGTAAACCCACAGAACCGGAAGCTTGAACACAAACGCTGCAATAAAGCCGAGCGGCACCGCGTAGCACCACATGTCGATCGTATCGCAGATCAGGCCGAACTTCGTATCGCCTCCGGCGCGGAAGACTCCGGCGATCAGCGTCGTATTGACCGCTCCTCCCATAATATAGTAGGAGTTGATCAGCAACATGTATTTCAGATAATGCATAGCTGTATCTTCCAGTGAAGCAAATTTCAGTACAAACGGTGTAATCGCCAGTACAATCACGCCGCCGATGGCTCCTGTGATGACGGTCAGCTTCAACAGCCTGGATGCATAATCTTTTGCTTTCTCCAGATTTCCCTCTCCCATCACATTTCCAAGCATAATGCCGCAGGCACTTGCCACACCGAAGCAGAGCACGCTTCCGATATTTCTTACGACCACAACGAGTGAGTTTGCTGCTACCGCATCACTTCCCAGATGGCCTAAGATGACAGAATACATCGAAAATGCCACGCTCCAGGAAAGGTCATTTCCAAGTGCCGGGAGCGACAGTCTCACGAAATCGGAAAACAGCAGTTTGTTGCGGATAAACATGAACCGCAGGTCAAGCTTGATATCCTTGCTCAGAATCGACACGATGATACAGCCGATCAGCTCGATGATACGCGACGTTGCCGTTGCGATCGCAACTCCGGTTGCGCCCAGTTTCGGAACTCCGAAAAGGCCGAAAATAAAGCATGCGTTGAGAAATACATTCAGCGCAAATGCCATAATGTTCATGGCCATGCTGATCGTCACGCGTCCGAGGCTTCGGAGCACAGCAAGATAGACCTCCGTGATGCCCCAGCACAGATATGTAACACCCATCACGCGCAGATAAGAAGCACCGATCTGGATCAGCTCTGTGTTGTTCGTGAACAGCCGCATCATCGTCTGCGGCATGGTAAAGGCAATTGCCGCAATAATAATAGAAATAATCACAGAAAAACGAAGCGCAATTCCCTCGACCGTCTCGATCGCACGCATGTTGCCTTTTCCAAAATACTGTGCACAAAGAAGTGTCGCTCCTGTTCCCAGTCCATAAAACACCATGGACAAGACATTCGCATAGTTCGATGCCAGCGATACCGCTGAAATTGCCGACTGTCCGACATAGTTCAGCATGATAACATCCGCCGAACTGACTGCCGCGCTCAGAAGGTTCTGAATCACAATCGGCAGAACCAGTTTAAAAACCTGGCTGTAAAAGCCCTGCTCTTTTGTTGTTGCCCCCATTTTTCTTCTCCATTTTCTTTTTTATTTTCTCTCCTGTTTCGCTTTCACATACGGATAGCGGACCTGCGTATAGACAAACATCACCAGAATGTAGATGCCGCACGCGATCGCCGCCGGAACGGTAAGATCCGACAGGTTGACATACGAGGTTCCGATCATCAGAATGCCGATGAAAAACAGCAGGATGTGAAGCGTCCGCTTTTTCATGCAGAACGCCGATTTCTGATACTCCTCCGGGAAGATATCCGGCAGGCGCCAGCACGCCAGAAGTACCATAAATTCTGTCACCATATCGGTTCCGACACCCATGTTTGAAATCAGCGTCAGATCCATTCCGGTGAGGATCGGGATGGCGCCCATCAGGAAAAAGACCATCAGAAGGATCACCGGCACGCCGTTTTTGTTCTCCTCCGCTGTCTTTTCCGGCAGCCAGCCCTGTCTTGC
>CAVBNJ010000360.1:0-2965 GCA_963596755.1 bacterium | reverse complement strand
GCCCAATACACCCTTCAAAAGCGTTTCAGAAAAGATTTTTCCGTAATTCGACAAAAATGGTTGAAATGTTTCCCTGGTTGTGATAGAATCTGAAAGATTAAAGTATGAGACCACAATCTCATGCAAACTTAAAACCGAACGAAAAAGAAAGGAAAACGGTGGAATGATGAAAGCTTTTCTAATCTTAGAAGACGGGCATGTCTTTACCGGAACCAGCATTGGTTCACAAAAAGAAGTGATCAGTGAAATCGTATTTAATACATCCATGACAGGATATCTGGAAGTTCTGACCGACCCATCCTATGCGGGACAGGCAGTATGTATGACGTATCCTCTTATTGGTAACTATGGAATCTGTTATGACGATCAGGAGTCCTTAAGACCCTGGCCAGATGGCTATATTGTAAGAGAATTATCCCGTCTCCCCAGCAACTTCCGTTGCCAGGACACCATTCAGAATTTCCTGAAAAAGTTCGATATTCCCGGAATCGCCGGAATCGATACTCGTGCTCTCACCAAAATTCTTCGTGAAAAAGGTACCATGAACGGTATGATCACGACCAATGAAAATTATCACCTCGATGAAATTATTCCAAAATTAAAAGCGTATAATACCGGAAAAGTTGTTGAAAAAGTAACCTGCTCTGAAAAATCAGTTTTAAAAGGAGAAGGCTTTAAAGTTGCACTTCTTGACCTTGGTGCAAAAAACAACATCGCACGTTCCTTAAACGAGCGCGGATGCGAAGTAACGATTTACCCGGCGCTTACCACAGCAGAAGAGATCCTTGCGTCCAACCCGGACGGAATCATGCTGTCCAACGGCCCTGGAGATCCGAAGGAATGCGTTTCCATTATCAAAGAGATCAAAAAACTATATGACTCCGATGTGCCGATCTTCGCGATCTGTCTTGGACATCAGCTCATGGCTCTTGCAACCGGCGCTGATACCCACAAGATGAAATACGGCCACCGCGGCGGAAACCACCCGGTCAAAGACCTGGCAACCGGAAGAGTTTACATTTCTTCCCAGAACCACGGCTACGTCGTAGATACCGACACCCTGGACCCGAACGTTGCAGTTCCTGCTTTTGTGAATGTCAACGACGGCACCAACGAGGGACTCAAATACGTTGGAAAGAATATCTTCACCGTACAGTTCCATCCGGAGGCATGCCCTGGCCCGCAGGATTCCGGATACCTGTTTGATCGATTCCTTGAGATGATGGGAGGTAACAAATAATGCCAAAGAATCCGAATATTAAAAAAGTTCTGGTTATCGGTTCCGGTCCGATCGTCATCGGACAGGCAGCAGAGTTCGACTACGCAGGAACACAGGCCTGCCGTTCCCTGAAAGAGGAAGGCATGGAAGTTGTTCTTCTGAACTCCAACCCGGCAACCATCATGACCGATAAAGACATCGCAGACCGCGTTTACATCGAGCCTCTGACCGTAGAAGTGGTAGAGCAGCTCATTCAGAAAGAAAAACCGGACAGCGTTCTTCCGACCCTGGGAGGCCAGGCAGGACTGAACCTTGCGATGGAGCTCGAAGAAAAAGGCTTCTTAAAAGAAAACAACGTACGCCTGATCGGTACGACTGCACAGACCATCAAAAAAGCAGAGGACCGTCAGGAATTCAAAGATACCATGGAAAAAATCGGTGAGCCGGTAGCGGCATCCCTGGTTGTCCATGATGTACAGGCTGGTATCGATTTCACAAACAAGATCGGCTACCCGGTTGTTCTGCGTCCGGCTTACACCCTCGGCGGAAGCGGCGGCGGTATCGCTTACAATGAAGAAGAGCTGATCGAGATTCTTTCGAACGGACTCCGTCTTTCCCGTGTCGGCGAGGTACTTGTTGAGCGCTGCATCGCCGGATGGAAAGAGATCGAGTACGAGGTAATGCGTGACAGCGCAGGAAACTGCATCACCGTCTGCAACATGGAGAACATCGACCCAGTCGGCGTTCATACCGGAGACAGTATCGTCGTAGCTCCGTCCCAGACCCTGGGAGATAAAGAGTATCAGATGCTGCGTACTTCTGCACTCAACATCATCACCGAGCTTGGCATCACAGGCGGATGCAACGTACAGTATGCGTTAAATCCGGACAGCTTTGAATACTGCGTTATCGAGGTAAACCCGCGTGTCAGCCGTTCTTCTGCACTGGCTTCCAAAGCGACCGGATATCCGATTGCAAAGGTTGCTGCAAAGATCGCACTTGGCTACACACTGGACGAGATTCCGAACGCCATCACCGGAAAAACCTACGCAAGCTTCGAGCCGATGCTGGACTACTGTGTTGTAAAAATCCCGCGTCTGCCGTTCGATAAATTTATCAGTGCAAAACGTACCCTGACAACACAGATGAAGGCAACCGGCGAGGTTATGAGTATCTGCAACAACTTCGAGGGCGCGCTGATGAAGGCCATCCGTTCCCTGGAGCAGCACGTAGATTCTCTGATGTCCTATGATTTTTCACACCTGTCCAAAGACGAGCTGATCGAAGAGCTTCACATCGTCGATGATATGCGAATCTGGAGAATCGCTGAGGCGATCCGTCAGGGCATCTCCTACGAGCAGATCCACGAGATCACCAAAATCGATGTATGGTTCATCGACAAGCTGGCCATCCTCGTTGAGATGGAGCAGGCATTACAGACAAAAGAGCTGGATGAGGATCTGCTGCGCGAAGCAAAACGCCTCGAGTTCCCGGATTACCTGGTAGCAAAACTGGCAGGAAAGACCGAGGAAGAAGTAAAAGCATTAAGAAAACAGTATGATATCACCGCAGCCTACAAGATGGTAGATACGTGTGCTGCAGAGTTCGCAGCAACGACACCGTATTACTACTCTGTATACGGCGGTGAGAACGAAGCTGTCGAGACAAACGACAGAAAGAAAGTCCTCGTCCTTGGTTCCGGCCCGATCCGTATCGGACAGGGTATCGAGTTCGACTTCTGCTCCG
>CAVBNJ010000359.1:847-2971 GCA_963596755.1 bacterium | reverse complement strand
CTTAAATGGGATCTTCCAGCATATCAAAAACATCAAGGACCCCGTTGTGATGCCGCGTCAGGAGACAAAAATCACCTATCCGCACCGGGCAGACAATGAAAATGAAAAACGTGCCGAGTATTTCGAGGGACTGGCGCGGAGCTTTTTTGTAGCAGCGCCGCTTCTTTCCTGTAAGCCGGATCTGACCATCTGCGGATACCGCATTCGGGAATATTATAAACTGCACACCTTAAAAATCTGCAGCCGCCATGATCCGTTCGGCGCCGGATATTACGACGATGTTCGGGCGCGCCAGATGGCGGAAAACGGAGATCCGTTCGGATGCTTCCAGCAGACGGTGGAAACCGCCGCTCTTGTCATCTGCCTGTGGGTGTCAAAAGAAGCCATCTGGGATACGTACACGAAAGAAGAACAGGACACCATCGCCGAATTTCTGACCGGCTATGCGCACGGAAATACGGTTCCGCAGAACTGGCGTCTCTTCAATATGCTGGATCTTGCCTTTCTTTCCATGATGGGCTATCCGATTGACGAAGATATCATGCGGGATCACGCCATGGCGATTCTGAATTATTACGCCGGAGACGGCTGGTACCGCGACGGCCAGTCTTTTGACTATTATTCCTGCTGGGCATTCAACGTCTATGCGCCGATCTGGAATCTCTGGTACGGATACGAAAAGGAGCCGCAGATTGCCGCCGCGTTCGAAGAGCATTCCAACCGTCTGATGGAAACGTATCCTGACTTTTTCGACCGGGACGGTTTTACCAATATGTGGGGACGCAGCAATATTTACCGCAATGCTGCAACCAGCGCCTTTGACGGAAATCTGATGCTGAAAACGTCAAAAGCAAAACCGGGACTTGCCCGCCGTATCTGTTCCGGCTCCCTGCTCCAGTTCCTTTCCCGGGAAGATTTTCTGTATGAAGGCATCCCGACGCTTGGCTTTTACGGCCAGTTCATGCCGCTCGTTCAGGGATATTCCTGCGCAGAATCGCCGTTCTGGCTTGGAAAAGCGTTTCTTTGTCTCCATCTGCCGGCGGATCACCCCTTCTGGACGGCAAAAGAAACAAATGGAACGTGGGAAAAGCTGGCAAAGAACGAGGTAAAAGAGACAACCCTTTCTGGTCCTGCCCTCTGCTTTACCAACCATGAGGCAAACGGCGAGACGATTCTTCGAACCGGAAAAGTAGTAAAACAATCGGGCGACCGCCATGGCATGTGGAACTATTCAAAACTGTCATTCAATTCGAAATATCCATGGGAAGCATCCCCTTCGGAGGATGTGGAATCCCAGCAGTACGTCTTAAAAGATCTGACCAGCAAAAACAATGCAAGAGGAAATGCAACATTCTGGGCTGGTGAAAAAGAGGGTGTCCTTTACCGCCGCCAGTTTTTCGACTATTCCCTGCAGAATGAAACCCACTGGATTCAGGCTGTCAACCTTGCCGATTTTCCGGTTGCAAGCGGAATCCTGCGCGCCGATCAGCTTCGCCTTTTCCGCCGCCCGGTTTCTCTGACTCTTGGGGCCTATGGATTCCCGGATCAGGGAACCGAAGTACAGTATCTGGAACGGGATCAGGCAAAAGCGATTCTGTTAAAAGGCCATGATTTCACCGGAAAAGAAAAACAGATGGCGATGACCATCTACGACGGATGGGATTCCATTTCGCTTGTGCGGAGTACGGGCACGAATCCGGATTCGGAGCAATCGATTGTCCTTTATGCTTCCACGAAAAGAGAGCGCCAGTATGGATACGAGCCGTACGTGCTGATTTCTCAGGTTATCACGAAAGAAAGTCTCGAAGACTTTACCGAGGATGAAATCTTCCCGATCCGCGAGATTCAGTACGTTGATCCACAGCGCTGCGGCGGTTACGGCCCGGTTGTGATCTGCCTGAAAAACGGAGAGCGGAAAACAATTGATTTTACCGGTATTGAGGGACATCTGGAACTGTAAAATATCTTCCGAGATCGGGGAGAAAGGAAAGTGTAAGATTTGCAAGATTTTGCGGTAAAATATGCACAAAAAAGAATATATTCTCTGGTATAGTAAAGATACCATAGCTTGAAGGAGAAATAAGGAGAAGCAAAGAATGGATAAGAAATGGGCAGCAGATATTG
>CAVBNJ010000359.1:0-837 GCA_963596755.1 bacterium | reverse complement strand
CAGCAGACATTGCAGAAAAAATCAAAAAGAAAGAGCGCGCCGTTGTAGAGCGGAACCGGCATAATGTGCCGTATCTTTCGAAGGACGGCCGGTTTGATGACTGGTCCGACCGGATCGGCTGGTGGACGAATGGATTCTGGGGAGGCATGATGTGGCAATTATATCATGCAACGAACGATCCGATTTATAAAGAGACGGCAGAGGAACTGGAGCAGAAACTGGATGCTGTATTGATGGATTACCGCAGCATGGATCACGACAGCGGATTCCGGTGGCTGCCGACGGCGGTAGCTGATTATCGTCTGACGGGTGCGGAAATGTCGAAAAATCGTGGTATGCTGGCCGCTTCCAATCTGGCCGGCCGCTTTAACCCGGAGGGAGATTTTATTATCGCATGGAATGCCGGCGACAATCCTGCGGTCAACGGATGGGCGATCATTGACTGTATGATGAATCTGCCGCTGCTTTACTGGGCATCGAAAGAGAGCGGCGATCCGCATTTTGCAGAGATCGCCGTCCGTCATGCCGATACGGCACGGGAGCATTTCATCCGCGAAGACGGATCGGCGAAACACATCGTAGAATTTGATCCGGTGACCGGGGATGAAAATACCTCCCACGGCGGCCAGGGCCTTGCCAAGGGATCTTCCTGGACGAGAGGACAGGCATGGGCGCTGTACGGTTTTGTCTTAAGTTTTCTGCATACGAACAAAGAACGGTTTCTTACCACAGCAGAAAAAGTAGCCGATTACTTTGTCTCCCAGATCCCGGAGAGCGGTCTCATTCCGGTTGACTTCTATCAGGCGAAAGACTGTGATTTCGAGGATGATATTGCGG
>CAVBNJ010000358.1:0-2989 GCA_963596755.1 bacterium | reverse complement strand
GTACATCACTGCAACACGGATCAATGCCGCCGAAAATATGCTGCTCTTTTCCAGCCACGACATCTCTTTTATCGCACGGGAAGTCGGCTACACAGACTGCAGCTACTTTATCCGCTGCTACAAAAAGCTGAAAGGCGTAACGCCGAAGCAGGCGCGGAAAATTCAGAGTGAAAAACAGTAAATCTTAATCATAATCTTTATAGAAAGAGCGCGCAAAATTTCTGCACGCTCTTTTTTTAGTTCTTATTTTATTATCTCTCAGAAGTCTCGTAAACGCTTCGTACACGGTATGCGCCGGATACGCCGGTTCCATCTGCAGTGAAGTCAGCGGTCGGCAGGATGCGGAAGGTCCTGGTTCCGGCCTCCATATCAACAAAGTTGTCATCCAGACGAAGCACGCCGTTTTCGGTCTCTACGCTGACAGATTTTGCAAAGTTCTCTGCGTTTACGGTTACGGTATCGCCGTCCACTGCTACCGAAAGCTTCGGATCTGCGAAATGGTAATGTTTCGGTGCGCAGAACAGAGTCGATCCGGAAGATACAACAGCGCCGTCTACAACCAGCTCATACGTCAGATGAACTTCCAGCGGATCCTCTCCGTTGAAGTCAAGATGCGGCATCCACTGTCCGCCGTAAGCCGGTGCGTTCACCTCGAAGGTTCCCTCTTTGACAACGGAAGAATCCGGGCGGCGCAGGGACCATTTTACGGTTCCGACAACCGGCTCGCCGGTCTCGTTGGCAACGTGGAGATCTGCGCTCACATCGATCGGGTGCGGCATGGTGTTGACGAACGGTTTCTGGTCGATCTCGCCGTGCTCCTCGCAGGAAAGCAGAACCGGTGCAAACATCTTCTTCTCTGCGTACTGCAGGGCTTTCCAGTTTCCGTAGTAGTCTACGCTTGCCCAGGATGCTACCGGCCAGATATCATTTAACTGCCATACGACAGCACCCATGCAGGTACCGCGGAAGCGGCGGAAATGCTCAACACCGTAGCGGATCGCATCGGCCTGAAGAAGCTGTGAGCAGTACAGCAGCTCATCGAAGTTCTTCGGATACAGGTAAGTCTGTGAAATATAGTTCAGGATCTTTCCGTTGGCAGCCGTGTTTCTCTGATGCATTTCCATGACACGGGAGAAAATGTTGCGGTCGCCGTCTTCGGTGAATCGTTTTACCGTCTGCAGTGCCGGGAAGGACTGGAATCCGAACTCGGACAGGAAACGGTAATGATGGGAACGGTAAGCGGTAAATGGTTCGCTGCCGTGCCATACACCCCAGTAATGGGTATCGCCTACATTCTCCGCGTTGCTGTTCTCGTAATTTCCGCCTGATGACGGGGATGACGGCCAGTAGAATTTCTCCGGATCCTCTTCTTTTACGATCTTCGGAATGATGTACTCATACAGATGGATGTAATCATAATACTGTTTCTTGGATTTCGGCCATGCCAGCACTTCGTACTGTGTCTCCATCTCGTTGTTTCCGCACCACAGAGCAATACTTGCGTGGGAACGGAGTCTGCGCATATTCTGACGGATCTCTGCGGAGATATTCTCCTCGAAGTGGTCTGCCAGTTCGTAGGAAGCGCAGGCAAACATAAAGTCATGCCAGATCAGGAGTCCTCTCTCGTCGCAGACATCATAGAAGAAGTCATCGAGGAAGTATCCGCCGCCCCATACACGGACAGAGTTGAAGTTTGCTTCCTGTGCGGATTTCATCAGCAGGTCGGTACGCTCTCTTGTCTGACGGGTTAAGATGTTGTCCTCCGGGATGTAGTCGGCACCCATGGCGAAGATCTGCAGACCATTGATTTCGTATGCAAAGTTGCGGCCTTTTACGGTTTTGGCGGTCTTGTCCGTCATGATCATTTTCTTGTCGCCATGTGTCATGATGACGTTGTCGCCGTCATCGTAATCCGGTGCCTGTCCGGTCATGTGCTCGTCAAAAACTTCGTCTTCCATCGGATCGGTGTTTACGGTGATGGTACGAAGACCCATCTTCTTCTCCCAGGTATCTAAGGTATCATCCGCAACGAGTTCTACCTTTACCTGATACAGAGCCTGTGCGCCGTATCCGTTCGGCCACCACAGTTCCGGATTTTCTACGGTAAGAGAAGCCTGTACGCGGTTGCTGCGAAGATCACACGTAAGTCCGGTCAGATTTTTAGACGGTGCGGAACCGGTCAGCGGATCGATCGTGCCGCTCTCTGCCGTCAGGACTGTTTTTCCATCCGGGGAAGTAACGGTCATCACGATTTTTACGTTTCCGTCGGTGACACCCGGCATCCACTCGATCTCAGCGTCTGCAGTCAGGCGAACGGAATCAACAATATTTCCGTGAACGGTTTTTCCGGTTACGTGATGCTCCTGGCCTACAAAAACCTGTGCCAGACGGGCGGTTTTTACAGCGAGCAGAGATGCTTCACGGAAAAGTCCTGCATCTGGAAGACGCGGGCCCCAGTCCCAACCGTACATGCACGCTGCTTTTCGGATGTGCGGGAAGCCAGGCATTGCATCGGAAGATCCGCCGACCGGGCATTTTGCATCTTCTTCTGCGATGAATTTTGTCGGGGAATGCAGCACAACTTTTACCTGATATACGGTGTCGGCCGCGTCTCCTGCAACAAGATCGGTGATATCATATTCCCAGGCACGGTTCATATTGTCCGCGGAACCGATTTTTTCTCCATTGAAATAAACGTCAGCGATGGTATCAATACCGTCGAAGTGTAAGAAGAGGCGGTCTGCCTTTCTGTCTTCCTCGCTGATCACGATCGTTGTCTCGTATGCGAAATCGTTCTCCATCAATTTCAGGGCATCGAGCTCATTGTCACGATAAAACGGATCCGGGATCAGACCCTTTTCCAGAAGTGTTCCGTAAACGGTAGACGGAACCGTCGTTTCGATTGGAGTTTCCGGGATATCGTAAACATTTTTCCCGAGGACGGTCAACGTCCAGTTGTCTTTCAGACATATTGTATGCATTACAGTAT
>CAVBNJ010000357.1:0-3025 GCA_963596755.1 bacterium | reverse complement strand
TAAAAGGCAGTTCTGGATTTCCTGTTTTTTATCATCGATATACCCCGGATTGATCAGCTGATACACTTCATCGACATCCTTATTTTTATACGCCAAATACACTGTCAAAAAAGCAATTCCATTATTGAAAGAAAATACTTGCAATTGTGCCAGCTCGTATGGAAAAGAAATCTCTGTCTCTTCTTTCCATTTCTTTTGCACCGCTGCAACTCTGTCTTCTATCTTATACCGTTTGACAAATTCGCCAGAACGACATTTAATAGATAAAAGTTCCAGGAAATCATCGGAATCAAATCCAGAACAGTCCATTTCTTTCCCGAATTTATCATTCCGTTCTGCAGTAAACGGTATTTTCCGAAAATCTCCCTGATACCGCAGCGGAAGTATGATAAACAGACCTCTGTCTATTTCTCCTGTATTTTTAACACCCTTCCAGTACTTTTCCATCTTTTCCCCATCTTTCCAGAAAATTACCGTAGTTTTTCAAATTTCTCAATCACACACGTATGTGTCTTCGTTTTCTTATCATAATTAATCCCCGCCAGCAGTAAATTTCCCTTGTATTCCTTCAGCGCCTCTACATATTTCCGGTCTTTTACCTGCTCCAGCGCACCTCTGGCGCTCTTATCCCATTTCAGTTCCACGATAACCGCCGGTTTATCCGCATACATTTTTCTCGGTATAAAACAAAGATCTGCAAATCCCTTTCCCGTCGGAAGCTCCCGGATCACCGTATAATATTCTCTTGCAAAATAAAACGCAAGACTGATCGTGCAGCTCAGGGAATTTTCATCATTATATTCTAACGCGGAAATCTCCTGATGTGCCCTTTCCACTCCCGACGCAACTGCATTTTCATCCATGTTCCAGAGCGCTTCCAGCAGTTTCCGGGAATCCTCCACCGACCGGATCACTTCTTTCCAGTCCATGGTGCTGATGGCATTGATATATTCCTGGGAAACTTCTTTATTCGGAATCGATACGGTCTTATCCGTCCAGTGATAACTCAGATATCCGAGATGTACCAGCAATGTCAGTACATCGTCTTTCCCCTGAAACGTTGTCATATCATTGGAAAATGTCCCGATATTAATCCGAATCCGCTCCCCCGCCAGCATTCTCACAATATCATCCTTCAGCCCTTCAAAATTCATATGAATATAAGCCTTCAGCGCTTCATACGTTTCCGTCTGATTCCAATAGTTATCAAAAATTCCGCTCAGCATAGCATCCACGACCGATTTCGGACTGTACATCGCATACGTTTTCAACTCATTTCCGCACATCGCCGCCAGCTCATATCCATCGTACCATGCCTGCGTTTCTTCAAAGCTTCTTCCGTATTTCTCACAAAGTGCCTGCACTTCCTCCTCCGTAAACCCGAAAAACTCCGCCATTTCCCGCGGATTCGTCATAGAATATTCCGAAAACATATTGAGTGCCGAATGCGACCCATATTTTTTAATCGGCAGAATTCCCGTCATATAGGCAAGTGCCACATATTCCTTATCCTTCAGCCACGCCCGCAGAAAATCCAGATACTTCTTCTGCGCATCCTTATCACTCTGATATTCCCGAAACAGACAATCCCACTCATCAATCAAAATCACAAACGCCCGCCCGGTCGCCGCATAAATATCCTTCATCACCTGAACCAGATTCTTCTCATCCCGCAGCCGAACCTCTCCAAACGCTTCCCGCAGATCAAAAATCAGATAACTGCGCAGCATCTGCAGCATCTCTTCCACACTTTCCGTCGCACTCAAAAATTCCTGCATATTAATCTTGATCACATCATACTGATTTCGATGCGCAGAATAAGAAGCACAACCCGCGATTTTCAACTCTCGAAACAGCGGTTCCGAATCCACATCGCGCTGATAATACGCCGCCAGCATATCCGCCGCCATCGACTTACCAAACCTCCTCGGACGGCTCACGCAGACAAATCTCTGCATCGTACCGACACAGCGATTCGTCACCTCAATCAATCTGCTCTTATCCACAAAAATCTGAGAATTCAACGCAATCCTGAACAATCCATTCCCCGGATTCAAATACGTCCCCATGAGCCCTTCCTCCTGTCTTCTAGTCCACTTCTTTCCCTTATTATACCCACATCTCCCATCCCGTGCAACCCACTCATTTCTCAGCGCAGGGAACCGCCCGCGTCCCCCTCCCGCCATCCCACCGTCAGGCGCAGAGGCCTCTGCGCCGTCCGTCCTATACGAAAAAGAGGCCCGGCCCCATTCCGTTCCTCTTTTTCTACGCAAGATGTTATTTAGCTTTTATCGAATCACTGTATCTTTCTTCCAGATCCGGTCATCGTTATACACAATATTTCCCTTATCCGGTGCCGGCATATGCGCCATTTTTCCGGATGCGCCGGAAAATTCAAATGGAAGACCTTCTGCTTTTCCATTCTTGATTTCTTCGCAGACCTTGCATACATCCTCCAGCAATCCGACATATCCATTGCCGTCCCCATGTGACAAAAGAACCTTCGTATACTTCCCTTTCAGCGTCTCCGCCACCTTCCGCAGCGTCTCCTCATACTCCTCAATACTCGTCGAATACTCCTGGAACAGGAACGTAAACGTGTTGCACGCATCCCCCGTCAGAAGATACGTCTCCCCGTCCTCCTCGCGGATCAGGAAAATCATGCTTCCAAGCGTATGTCCCGGGCAGGCGTACGTCTGGATCGTAATTCCGCCAAGCTCGAACGTGTCGCCCTCACTCAGATTATGCAGATCCTCGAATTTTGCAGACGGAATATAATCCTCCGCCTCCACATACGTGCCATGTTCCTCAAACTGCTCCATGCCAAGACCGCCCTTACGGAATGCATCATCCGAATGCTGAAGGTAAATATAACGGTCTTTCTCGCTTAAATAAACCGGAATTCCTGCATTCACAAACTCGCCAGAGCCGTTCGCATGATCCACATGACCGTGCGTCAGGAGCACTGCCAGCGGATTCGTATTTCCGTGCGCCGTCAGAATCTCATCAACAGCACCCTTCAGAC
>CAVBNJ010000356.1:0-3026 GCA_963596755.1 bacterium | reverse complement strand
CCAGAATACTTTGTCGTAACTGTTTACACTCCGAATTCACAGGACGGCTTAAAACGTCTCGATTACCGGATGGAGTGGGAGGATGCGTTTCTTTCTTACTTAAAAGGGCTGGAGCAGGAAAAACCGGTCGTATTCTGCGGAGACCTGAACGTCGCAGCGACCGAGATGGATATTAAGAACGCAAAGGCAAATGAGAAAAATGCCGGCTTTACCAAAGAGGAGCGGGAAAAATTTGCCGTGATCAAAGAAAAAGGCTTTATCGATTCCTTCCGTATGCTGTACCCGGACACCGTGACGTATTCCTGGTGGTCCTACCGTTTCCAGGCGCGCCAGAGAAACGCGGGATGGCGGCTCGACTACTTTATGGTGTCGGAAGCCCTGAAAGATGCCATTGCGGATGCCAAAATCCATACAGAAATCCTCGGTTCTGACCACTGCCCGGTAGAACTGGATCTGGATAAATAATAATTAACATTATTGGTCAATTGACAATTTTATTCAAATGATTTAGAGTAATAGTAAGAAAATTGCAACAAATTATAGAAAATCAAGGGCGGGAATTATGACACAGACAAAAACCAGAGGAAAATATCGAATTTTACCGGGAAATCCGGAGAAAATGGGCGCATCAGCCACAAAAGACGGCTACAATTTCGCAGTAGAAGTACCGGACGGAAAAAAGGCAGAGCTTCTGCTGTACCGGAAAGGACATCAGAAACCGTTTCTTACCGTGCCGCTGCCGGAAGAGGAGCGGACCGGCGTGATCAGCGCCGTGGAAATCACAGGACTGACAGCAGGAAAATTTTCGTATGCATACCGCATGGACGAAGCATTCTGTCTGGATCCGTACGCCGGAGCCGTGGAGGGAAGAGAGAGTTTCGGCGCGCCGATGGAAAAAGAAGAGGGTGCCTGCCGCTGCCTTCTGCCGGAATACCCTGCGATGCGCACCGCCGCACTGCATCGGCCATATGAGGAGACGATTCTGTACAAGCTTCATGTGCGCGGCTTCACCAAAGACGGAAGTTCCCGCGTAAAGAGCAAGGGAACATTCCGCGGCGTGATCGAAAAAATTCCATACTTAAAGGAACTCGGCATCAATGCAGTAGAACTGATGCCGGCGTATGAATTTTTTGAGTGGACTTCCCTCGAGGAGCCGGTTTACGTTTATCCGGCACCGGCAGAAGAAAAGCGCGTGAATTTCTGGGGCTACGGCACGAAAGCGTTATATTTTGCGCCAAAAGCTGCATTTTCCTCCTCGGCGGATGCTGTCGCAGAGTTTGCGGAGATGGTCGATACACTCCATGAAAACGGAATCGAATGCCTGATGGAGTTCTGCTTCGCACCGGGAACGCCGGCTGGTTTTGCGTTGAAGGTTCTGCATCACTGGCAGCTCCGCTATCAGATCGACGGTTTCCATCTGGTCGGCGACGCATCGCTGGCAGAGGAGGCATCGAAAGATGCACTTCTCCGGAAGACAAAACTGATTTTCCTTGGCTTTGACGGTCCGCAGATCTATCAGGGAAAACGGCCGTGGTTCCGGAACTTAGGCGAACACAACCAGGGGTATCAGTACCACATCCGCCGCTTCTTAAAAGGCGATGAGGGCAGCCTTGCAGACTTTACGTATTATCTGCGGAGAAGCCCGGAGACGCACGGCGTGATCAATTATCTCGCAGACCACGACGGTTTCACTCTGTATGACAGCGTTTCCTATGAGCAGAAGCACAACCTCGAGAACGGCGAGGACAACATGGACGGTTCCAATGAAAATCTGACTTGGAACTGCGGCGCGGAAGGTGTCACCCGCAAACCGGCAGTGCGTGCCTTACGTCTCCGCCAGCTGAAAAATGCCGTCCTCATGCTGATGACGAGCCAGGGAACGCCGATGATTTACGGCGGAGACGAGTTCGGCAACAGCCAGAAGGGCAACAACAATGCCTGGTGCCAGGATAATAAAACGGGCTGGATTGACTGGAAAGCAGCCGTGCGGAATCCGGAATTTGCCGCTTTTGTGAAGAAAGCGATCGCTTTCCGGAAAGCTCACCCGGCACTGCACGGAGAGCGTGAACCGCGCCTCATTGATTACAAATCCTACGGCTGCCCGGATATGTCATTCCACAGCCAGAGAGCATGGTTCTCCCAGATGGAAAATACATGCCGGTTTATCGGCGTGATGTACTGCGGAAGTTATTTTCAGGATAAAGACGGAAACAAAGATGATGATCTTTACATTGCCTACAACATGCACTGGAATCCGCATGAACTGGCGCTGCCGTCGCTTGCGGAGCAGAAGGTATGGTATCTGACCGCAGATACGAACACGGCAGAGGTTTTTCTTTCTAAAGAAAGCCAAAGAAAAGTCAGCTCCAAGACGGTGATCGTGCCGCCGCGCAGCATTGTAATATTGACAGGAAAGCAGGATGAGACGAAATGAAAGCTTGGCAGCACTTTAAAACGATTACGACGCATAAGATGTGGGTGATGCGGTACTGCTTCAAAATTGGACTGTACTGGCAGGGACTGACCCACGATCTTTCGAAATATTCTCCGACGGAGTTTTTTGTCGGGATGAAATATTACCAGGGGGACCGGAGCCCGAACAACGCGGAACGTGAGGACACGGGTATGTCGAAATCCTGGATGCATCACAAGGGACGGAATAAACATCATTTTGAATACTGGATTGATTATGGGATCAACTGCGACACCATCATCAAAGGCGTGCCGATGCCGCGGCGCTATGTCGCCGAAATGATTATGGACCGGATCAGCGCTTCGCGCGTCTACCTCGGAGACGCTTACACCGATCAGGCGCCGTATCAGTATCTTAAAAAGGGAATCGGACATCTCTGGTTTGTACATCCGGAGACGCTTTCGCAGCTTGAGTTTCTGCTGCGCATGCTCTCAGAACGTGGTGAAGACGATACTCTCTACTATATCCGTCACCACTTCCTGAAAGGAGATCCTGTTCCTCGGATGCGGAGACCTGCGGAGTGTGCTGCGTATGAAGAGGCTATCCGTAAGAC
>CAVBNJ010000355.1:0-3039 GCA_963596755.1 bacterium | reverse complement strand
GATGAAACAGAACCGCGTCAGCGATGGTCTGATGTTCAAAATGGAGAACGACCCGCGTGTCATCGGCAGCGAAAAAGGCCCGGGCAAGGGAATTGGAAACTTCATCCGCAAAACCTCACTGGATGAATTCCCACAGTTCTTCAACGTGTTAAAAGGCGACATGAGCCTCATCGGAACCCGTCCGCCGACAGTAGATGAGTGGGAGAAATACGAACTGCATCACAGAGCTCGTCTGGCTATCAAACCGGGACTTACCGGTATGTGGCAGGTAAGCGGACGAAGTGAGATTACGGACTTTGAAGAAGTCGTAAAACTGGATACGAAGTACATTTCAGAATGGTCGTTTATGCTGGATATCAGAATCCTGTTCAAAACCGTACTGATAGTATTAGGCCAGAAAGGTTCTATGTAAAAAGAAACGAAACCGATCAGGAAAACCATAGAGATTATAGCTACTGTGCTGAAAAACCGCAGGTGTGTTGCGGTTGAGGGAGCGGTGTGGTAGAATGTGGATAGGTTTGAAAAGATCGGTGAAAAAGGGCGAAAAAAGATTTATGAAGGGAAACATAGAGATGCTCCGAGGAAGACAAGGGGAGAGGTCTTCCTTGACGGGAGGTCCAAATAATAGCAATTATTTGGAATAAATCAGCCGTGAGATACATAGTCCTCAGGGCTGATTTCCCGACTGCATCCCAAATGATCGTTATACATAATGATGGAGGAAAGTACATGAGTACTGTGAACTTGGAAAATAAAACAATTTTAGTTACAGGTGCAGCTGGATTCATTGGTTCAAATCTTGTGAAAAAAATTTATCAGGATGCACCATCCGCAACGGTAATCGGCATTGATAACATGAATGCTTACTATGACGTGGAATTAAAAAAATTCCGCTTAGCTGAATTAGAAAAATATCCAACCTTTACTTTTATCAAAGGAAGCATTGCAGATAAAGAACTGATTACAGAAATTTTTTTAAAATATAAACCATCTGTTGTTGTAAATCTTGCTGCACAGGCCGGAGTACGGTACTCCATTACCAATCCAGATGCCTATGTAGAATCAAATCTGATTGGCTTTTTCAATATTCTGGAAGCCTGCCGTCATTCTTATGACAATGGAGAAGCTGGCGTAGAGCATCTGGTTTATGCCTCCTCTTCCAGCGTTTACGGCTCAAATAAAAAAGTTCCTTACAGTACAGACGACAAAGTTGACAATCCGGTAAGCCTCTATGCGGCTACCAAGAAATCAAATGAATTAATGGCGCATGCCTATTCGAAGTTATATAACATTCCTTCTACGGGTCTGCGCTTCTTTACTGTGTACGGACCTGCCGGCCGTCCGGATATGGCATATTTCGGCTTTACCAACAAATTAGTAAAAGGTGAAACGATCAAGATTTTCAACTATGGAAACTGCAAACGGGATTTCACTTATGTAGATGACATCGTGGAAGGTGTAATCCGAGTAATGCAGAAAGCACCTGATCGAAAAAATGGGGAAGATGGTCTGCCGCTTCCGCCATATGCTGTTTACAACATTGGAAATCAGAATCCGGAGAACCTGCTGGATTTTGTGCAGATTCTTTCCGAAGAGCTGATCCGTGCAAACGTGCTGCCGGAAGACTACGATTTTGAAGCCCATAAGGAGCTCGTTCCAATGCAGCCGGGAGATGTACCAGTGACCTATGCGGATACCAGTGCATTAGAACGTGATTTTGGATATAAGCCTTCGACCAGTCTGAGAACGGGACTTCGAAAGTTCGCTGAATGGTACGCTGAATTTTACAAATAAAGAAAATTAGAGGAATAGAAAAATGAGAGAGTTTAAAGATTTGAAGATTGCTGTTGCAGGAACCGGATATGTAGGGCTTTCGATTGCAACACTGCTGAGCCAGCATCACAAGGTAACAGCTGTTGATATTATTCCGGAGAAAGTGGATCTGATCAATCAGCGGAAATCACCGATTCAGGATGAATATATTGAAAAATATCTGGCAGAGAAAGAATTAGATTTAACCGCCACCCTGGATGCCCAGGAAGCATACCGGGATGCAGATTTTGTCGTGATTGCTGCACCGACCAACTATGACAGTAAAAAGAACTTCTTTGATACATCTGCTGTTGAAACCGTTATCAAACTGGTTATCGAATGCAACCCGGAAGCCATTATGGTTATCAAAAGTACTATCCCGGTTGGCTATACAGCTTCCGTACGTGAAAAATTCCACTGTGACAACATTATTTTCAGCCCGGAATTCCTGCGTGAAAGCAAAGCGTTATACGACAATCTGTATCCGAGCCGTATTATCGTGGGAACGGATGTTGAGAATGCCCGTCTTGTAAAAGCGGCACATACCTTCGCAGAACTTTTACAGGAAGGTGCCATTAAAGAAGATATTGATACTTTATTCATGGGATTCACAGAGGCAGAGGCGGTCAAGCTGTTTGCAAACACTTATCTGGCACTGCGGGTCAGCTATTTCAACGAGCTGGATACCTATGCGGAGCTGAAAGGTCTGAACACCCAGCAGATCATCAACGGTGTCTGCCTGGATCCGCGTATCGGCACGCATTATAACAACCCGTCCTTCGGCTACGGCGGATACTGTCTGCCAAAAGACACCAAGCAGCTGCTCGCCAACTACGCGGATGTACCGGAAAACCTGATCGAGGCGATTGTCGAGAGCAACCGCACCCGAAAAGACTTTATTGCTGACCGTGTGCTGGAGATTGCCGGCGCTTATGAAGCAAATGACAGCTGGGATGAAAGCAAAGAGAAAGAAGTTGTTGTTGGTGTTTACCGTCTGACCATGAAGAGCAACAGCGATAACTTCCGCCAGAGTTCTATTCAGGGAGTTATGAAGAGAATTAAAGCAAAAGGCGCAACCGTCGTTATTTATGAACCGACTTTGAAAGATGGAGAAAAGTTCTTTGGCTCAGTGGTTGTGAATGATCTCGAGAAGTTCAAAGAAATGTCCCAGGCGATTATTGCGAATCGCTATGACAAGTGTCTGGATGATGTGAAAGAAAAAGTTTA
>CAVBNJ010000354.1:0-3064 GCA_963596755.1 bacterium | reverse complement strand
ATATCGGACTGTCGATAATGTGCGAACTGATTACCGTACAGTGATCCACATTCTGAATCATTTCTTTTACGAAATCATCTTCCAGCCATTCATCTTCATATACATTGTCAAAATATGCAGGGGCATCTTTCATGTAATCAATATCTGCGTAATACCATATTTTTAGCACAATCTCACGACCTCACTGTTCTTTATTCATTCAAAATGAAACTATTTGTTTCAAAAATACAGCATTCCTTTCAAAAGTAAATTATTTGTTTCAAAAGTAACCTGCTTTTTCTTTTTGCTTTTTCTCTATTATAACTATTCTCTCTGTGAACTACAACTCAAACCATCAGCAAAATTTTCTTTTCCTACTATTTTTCAATTTTTCTTCCAGTTTTTTACCCGATCTTCCACCCTTCCGACTGGCTTCGGATCGTTACGAAATCCTGATATTTTCCCGGAACGGACGCAAGTTCTCTGTGGGTTCCCTTCTGGACAATCTGTCCGTTATCCACGACGAGAATCTGGTCGGCCTGCTCGATCGTGGCGAGCCGGTGGGCAATCGTCACGATGGTTTTGCCTTTTGTGAGTTCCGATAAGGCTGCCTGGATCAGATGCTCGTTTTCCGGGTCGACACTGGCGGTCGCCTCATCGAGGATGATGATCGGGGCATCTTTCAGAATGGCTCTTGCAATGGAGATCCGCTGTTTTTCGCCGCCGGAGAGACTTCCGCCGCCCTCGCCGATCACGGTATCGTAACCGTCCGGCAATGCCATGATAAAGTCGTGGCAGCATGCCTTTTTCGCAGCTTCGATCATCTCCTCTTCCGTCGCACCCGGTTTGCCGAAGCAGATATTGTTTCGAACGGTATCGTGAAACAGATAGACGTTCTGGAATACCATGGAAATGTTGGACAGCAGGCTGTCGCAGGTAAATTCCCGCACATCATGGCCGCCCACGCGGACGCTTCCGCTGTCCACATCGTAGAAACGGGCGAGCAGACTGCAGATCGTCGATTTTCCGCTGCCGGAAGGGCCGACAACCGCGGTCACCGTATGTTCTGGAATTTGAAAGCTTACCTGGTGAAGGACCTGTCTCTTTTCCTTCCCTTCTCCATAAGAGAAATCGACATTCTGGAATTCCATATCGTAGTGATCGAGCTTGATCTCTCTTCCGTCTGCATCCAGAAAAGATTCTCCTTTCAATGCATCAAGATGATCCAGCGCATCGTCGATCACCGCAAGAACGTGCGCGCAGTCGGCGATTGGTTCCAGCGAGCCGAATACGTGGAAGGACAGCAGGACGACGATTGTCATATTTGTAAAATCCATCTGCCCGGAAACGCCGAGGTAAAATGCGGCGATGACGATGCACACGCTGGCTGTTTTCAGCGCGAGCAGATGCAGGGCATTGTAGGGAATGTAACCCCATTCGATCTTCAGGTTGATATCACGGCTGTCTCTGCACGCCTTTTTCATGGCATCCATCGAAGCGCCAGCTTTTCCGAAGGACTTCACAACCGAAAGGCCCCTCGCGTATTCCAGTGTTGCTCCAGTCAGATCCCGGTTGGCGGCTGCGAGCACCGGTGCATTTTTCGTGCTGTACTTCGAGATGATCAGCAAAAATGTCAGCGAAACAGCCGCTCCTGCGACGGCAATCAGCCCGACTCTCCAGTTCAGATATGTCAGCCACAGCAGAATACAGATAAAATTCAGATAGCCTCCGACAAAATTGTCAATCATGCGGATGCCCATGCCTTCCAGCGTATGAAGACCTGTGGTGATCGAGTTGAGGATCGTGCCGGTATTCATATTCTGGAAATAACCTAACGATACACGTTTTAACGCATCTCCCACCGCCAAGCGGTCCCTGGCAATCAGTTCATAGCTGATGGATTCCTGAAATTTTGCCCGCAGATAATCAAACATAAAACGCAGGAACACAAACAACGCCAGAATGGCTATGCTTTTTCCAACCCATCCGTCCGAAACGGCGGTTCCCTGTTCTGCGGATTCCACCAGTTTTCCGATCAGATAAGCCGCCCAGATCACCGGCATTGCCGCGAACCAGCCGGAGAAGAAGGAAAACACAAACCCGATATACAGATTTTTTTTGAAGCTGCCGCACCAGTCGATGATTCTTTTTACTGTACGAAACATGAATTTTCACCTTCTTTCTGACTTCCCACTGCCCAGTGTCTTGCTCCCACATGTGCCTGCCACATCCGCTGATAGAGCGGGCAGGACTGCAGCAGTTCTTCCTGCGTTCCTTTTGCTTCGATCTGTCCGTCCTTCAGCACGACAATCTGATCTGCCGATGTAATCGTCGACAGGCGGTGTGCGATGACCAGCAGCGTTTTGCCTTTTGTCAGCTCCTCAATACTTCTCTGCAGCTTATGTTCATTTTCCGGATCGGTAAATGCCGTTGCCTCATCCAGAATCACAATCGGCGCATTTTTCAGCATCATGCGGGCAATCGCAATTCTCTGCTTTTCTCCGCCGGACAGCCGCTTTCCTGCCTCGCCCGCCGGTGTGGCATAGCCCATCGGCAGCTTCTCGATAAATTCTTCGCAGCACGCCTTTCTTGCCGCCTCCCGCACCTCTTCATCGGATGCTGCCGGATTGCCGAGGCGGATGTTCTCTAAAAGGGAGCATCTGAACAAAAAGTTATCCTGCGTCACAAAGCTGACCATCTCCGAAAGCTGCTCCAGCGGCATGTCTTTGATATTCACACCGCCGATGGTAATGTTTCCTTCTGTCACATCCCAGAACCGTGAGATCAGTCTGGCAGTGGTCGATTTTCCGCCGCCGCTCGGCCCTACCAGCGCGGTAAAGCTTCCCGCCGGCAGCGCAAGATCAATTCCGTGCAGCACTTCGTCTTTTTCTTCTCCTGTGTAGGAGAAATGCACATTTTCCAGCTTCACGGTATGATCCATGATGTCCGCACGTTCGGACGGCTCCGGCAGCTCCCGCATCGTCAGGAAATCCTGAATGCTTTCTATGTTGTACTGCATTTCACGGAGATTTTCTGAGAACACCTCGATCTTCGCGAAGGATGTCACCATCGACATCGACAGCAT
>CAVBNJ010000353.1:0-3066 GCA_963596755.1 bacterium | reverse complement strand
AAGCGGAGCTGTTACACGGAGCAGATGAAGACGATGTGTCAGCTCGTGCTGGAAATAATCTTTTACTGTTTTAATCGCCACCTGTGTGTCGTGGAGATTTAATGCAGATTTATAACCCTGCGGAATGATAATTTCTCCCATTGCTTTAAAACCCTCTTGTTTTAGATTTGCTTTTCGACTCGCATCACGAAAAGCTTCAAATTTAGTTTACCATGTTTTTGCCGGAAAGCAAGAAAAAGATACGAAAAAACCAAAGATAATAAAGAATTTTTTCGGCATATTTTCTTTTCTGAGATTCCGTTTCAAACTTACTCTGCGGTCCAGTTGGAAAGGAATGCGGCGGACTGCTTGATAAACGATAACTGATCCGGCGCATCGAAATGTTCGATGGCAAGATAGCCGTTGTAATCGCGTGCTTTTAACGCATCAAGAAGCTCCGCCATCGGCAGATATCCCGTTCCGGCCGGGGTCTGGCCAAGGCCGCGGCAGAAGCGTCCGTGAACGAGCGGGCTTTCGGCGCGGTCCTTGCAGTGAACATGAACAATATAGTCCTTTAAAATCCAGGCTGCATACGAAACATCCTCATCGCTGAACGCAAAGTTTCCGATGTCGAGCGTATAACGCAGACCCGGCACATGCTCCATGAACCAGAGCAGCGGATACGTGCGGGCGAACGGCTGCTGGAAACCGTCGAAGTCTTCCAACGTAATCGTAACGCCGAGCGGAGCCGCATATTCCGTAAGTGCGGAGAGTGCATGCGCGATGTTCTGTACTGCCTCGTTTTCATCCATAAAGGTGCTCGTCGCCTCATACGTGCTGCTGCATGCCGCAAGTTCTGCCGCCTCGGCATTTTCTAGAGAGCCTGCGACAAACAGGACACGTGAAACCTCCTGCTCTGCCGCGGCATGAAGCATCTCCTTGGCTTTTGTAAGGTCCGTATCGAGGCCGAAATCAAACGATTCATACATACAGCTGATCGCCAGTCCCGCTTCGGCGAGCATCGAGGCAATCACCTCTTTCTCGGATGCAAACAGGCTGTAATTGATCTCGACAGCCGAAATTCCCTGCTCCTTGCAGAAGGAGAGCACTTCCGGAATCGTCTTGCCGGACTGCTCGCACGCCTGCAGAATATGGTCATAAAAAACAGAAAGTTTTCTCATAATAAATATCCTCCTGTGCCGTAAAACACGTTATTTTTGATGTGATGCCAGATAAGCTTCTTCCGTAGATGGATTCACCCACGCATTATCGAGCGGTTCCGGTCTTCGTATCGCCGGCACGCACCAGCGGACGCCGTTTTTGATGATCTGCTGGATCACCGGCATATGGTAAATCGGATATTCCTCATGCCCCGGCTGGAAATAAAAAATCTTGCCAAGCCCGCGCGTAAACGTACATCCGCTGCGGAACACCTCGCCGCCTGCAAACCATCCCGTAAACACAACATCGTCCGGTTTTGGAATATCAAAGTATTCTCCGTACATTTCTTCCTCCGGGATATCGATCCATGCCGGAATTCCCTGTGCAATCGGATGCGTCGGACACGTACAGAACAGCCGCTCCCGGTCCCCGTGGCGCCACCGGAGTGTCATGCTCGTGCCGAGAAGCTTCCGCATGATTTTGGAATAATGGCCCGAATGCAGTACCACCAGTCCCATACCGGCAAGCACATGGCGCTGTACCCGCTCGGCGACTTCATCCGAAAACTCATCCTGCAGCATATGATTCCAGAACACCAGAACATCCGTCTGCGAGAGCACTTTCTCGGTCAGCCCGTGTTCCGGCATGGAAAACGTGGCTGTCTGCACCGTGATATCGTCCTCTTCGCGCAGAAACTCTGCAATACATGTATGAATGCCGTCCGGGTAAATGGCTTTTACATTTTCCTGTGTCAGCTCATGATGAAACTCATTCCAGACTGTAACTCGTATCATTTGGATTTCCTCCTATATTTTAAGTATGAAAACAAATCGTTATGATAAAAACTATCTCCGATTATACTCGTCCCGTTCCGACATTGCAATCCATAAAATCCTTGACATGCCCGCCAAAATCCAGTATACTAAACAATGCGCAGCCGGGGAGATAGCGGTGCCCTGTACCCGCAATCCGCTACAGCGGGGGTGATGCCAATCCGAGGGCTTTTTCATTGCGAAGCTGCCTTCTATAAGTGACGTTGACGTCTGGGTCTTACGCAACAGGACTCCATGAACCGTGTCAGGGCAGGAATGCAGCAGCACTAAGTGGAATCTCCTGTGTGCCGTGAGGGTGCCTGGGCCGAGTAGGCTGTAGGAGTAACGTTCGTGGTGTGAGTTCGAAGTGCGGCGCGCATAAAAAAGAAATGATAAGGAAGCCTGAAAAATCAGAGCTTCCTTTTTTGCGCAGAAAAACAAAAAGAAGCACATGTAAAATTACTTGTGCGAAAAAAACATGCTATGTTACTATAGTACCGTGCAAATACCAAAGAACCGCAGACAGCGAAAGGTGAACAGAAATCCTATGAAAGTTCTATATTTTGATATCACCGCGATCATCCTTCTGGTGATCCTTATCATATCCCTGTTTTTCCGAAACCTTCTGAACGGAAGAACAAACCGGTTCTATGAATTCCTGCTGTTCCACATGCTTGTCACAACAATCGCCGATTTTGGAACAGAACTGTTCGGCGTATGGATTCCGGTGAATGATTCGAACCAGCAGCTCCGTGAGCTCCTGTGTTATCTCTATTTCTTCCTCCGAAATCTGACAACGCCGGTGTACAACCTGTTTTTATATATCATCACAGACACCTGGCACATCTTCCGGAAAAACCGGCGGGAAAAAATTCTGCTGGCAGGCCCGTACCTTATCGTGGCCGTCCTGCTGCTTCTGAATCTTTCCCATCACTGGATTTTCTATTATGATGAAAACCTTGTCTACCACAGAGGTTCTGTGATCTACGTCCTGTACCTGATTTCTTCTTTCTATCTCGTGCGCGGCGTCCTTTACCTGATCCGCTACCGGAAGATGATATCCCTCGATAAGTTTATGGCCCTGATCCTCATGTATCCTCTGAATGTGCTGGCC
>CAVBNJ010000352.1:0-3066 GCA_963596755.1 bacterium | reverse complement strand
GTATAATGAGCACATCAGAAAGCAATCGAATGAGAAAGGAATCAAATGTTATGGCAAAAGCAGAAAATCTTACCTATCGTGTCGATCCAGATGGGTTTTATGGAGAATTGTTCGTTCCGGAAAAGGACAAGTATCCGAAAAAAGCGCTGATCTGTTTCAGTGGAAGCGACGGCGGCATTGAACTGGCGCACTCGCTCGCAGGTGTATTTCAGTCGCATGGGCTCACAACGCTGGCGCTCGCCTATGTTCTCGAAGAAGGGCTGCCGAAACAGTTCTCCAAAGTCCCGATCGACTGTCTGGAGGCAGCGGCAAAACGGCTGCATGAGATGGGATATGAAAAAGTAGGTCTGTGGGGAATCTCAAAGGGAGCAGAGCTGGCACTTGTTGCCGGAAGCACCGATGAATACCGTATGCCAGGGATTTGTAAAAGACAAAGGAATCGCCTTTATCCCGGGCAGCAGTTGGAGTTTCCATGGAAAAGAGCTTCCTTACAGCTCCTACACAACCGAAAAATTTCCGCTCTGGTCGATTCTGAAGAAAAGTATTCAGATCCGGGATGTTACGATGTATGATCTCTATGCACCTCTCGTACAGAATCCTGCTCCCGGAGCAGAAATCAAGGCCGAGCAGATCACAGGTCCGATCCTTTTGATCAACTCCAAGATGGATAACATGTGGCCGTCAGAGCTTGCGGCTGAAAAGATCATGAAGCGGCTGAAGGAGCATGATTTCCCATACAGCTATGAGCACCTGAGCTACGATTACGGCAGCCACATGTTTGTGCCGATGGATCTGCCGAGTGCAAGACTCTTCAAAGGGGACCGCGGTAAAAACAAAGAAAAAGGCCTGAAAGCCCGGTTGGATTCCCTGACCAAAACACTGGATTTTGTTTCCAGATGGTAATAAACGGAACGAAAATATGCTAAAAAAACACCGTCGGAAAAATGGAGACATTATCTGTCCGCTATTTTTCCGACGGTTCTTTTATTCCTCACAGAATCAGGAAACTGCTCACCGCTGATCCGGATATTTGATCAGATCATACAGCATGCCATACGCACCAAACTGCCGTGTTCCCGCAAGTTCCATGCCGAGGTGGATGTACTTGTCGCATTTTGACCTGGCATCGGTATCCAGGATCACGGGGATGCCAAGCCGATTGCCCTCTGCAAACGCGAATTCCATCACCTTCCGCATATATCCCTGTCCCTGATACTGCTCCCGCACGCAGACCAGGCCGACATAGATGTATGGCTTTTTTTCCTTGTCGAACCGTCTGTCGAGTCCTGGACTGTTCTTTGACATGATTTTGAAAAAGTGAATCAGTTCTTTCAGGTTCATAGCGTCAAGAAATTCCTTCGCCAGCGGCACCACAGCTTTCAAGGAAACTTTCTGCCCAGGCAGTCTGTAAGCAAGATAGCCCTCACCCTTTTCGCCTGTCGTGTACAGCATCCCGCTTTTCAGCGCCATTTTCACATAACCGCGGATAAACGCAGCCGCAGCGTCACGACTCGGAAACGCATCAATCAGGCCATGCTCCTCTCCATAATCATAATAACCGAATGCATGCCCGATATCCTCAATCACTTTTTCATCCAGAGAACGAACCTTCATTTTCCCACTCCCATCCGTGCTTTTTCTTTTGTTATACATGATTTTTCATTCTCTGTCTATCACATAACTGCAGAAATTTTATTCCGTATAATACTGCGCCTGCGCATTCCACAGTTCATAGTATTTGCCTTTTGTATCCGCAACCAGTTCATCATGTGTTCCCTGCTGAATCACCGCCCCTTCCTGGAATACGGCAATCTCGTCGCAGAATTTACAGGAAGACAGACGGTGTGAAATATAGACGGCTGTCTTGTCGCCTGCGATTTTGTCGAATTTTTCGTAGATCTCCGCCTCGGCAATCGGGTCGAGCGCGGCGGTCGGTTCATCTAGGATGATAAACGGTGCATCCTTGTAGAGTGCACGGGCAATCGCGATTTTCTGTGCTTCGCCGCCGGAAACCTCCACGCCGTCCTCGGACAGATTTTTGTAAATCATCGTGTCCAGCCCCTTTTTCATGGATGCCAGACGGTCGCCGAATCCTGCATCGATCAGTGCTTTTTTCGCCCGCTCCCTGTCATACGTCATACTGCCGGCCACGTTATTGCCGAGCGGCTGGCAGATGAGCTGGAAGTCCTGGAATACTACGGAAAAAATATTCCGGTAATCGTCGTATCTGTACTTGCGGATGTCGATTCCATTCAGAAGAATCTGACCTTCCTGCGGGTCATACAATCGACACAGAAGTTTTATGAACGTAGTCTTTCCGCTTCCGTTTTCCCCTACGACAGCCAGACGTCTGCCGATCTTGAATTTCAGATTCACATGGCGTAAAGACCAGATCTCCGATCCGGGATAGCGGAACGACACATCCTTAAACTCCACTTCATATCGCCGGTCCGAACGTTTTTCCGTTGTCAGACTTCCCTGATACATCGCGTTTGGAATATCCAGAAATTCAAACGTCTTGTCCAGATACGGCGTATTTGTTTTTAAGATACCAATCATATCTGTGAGTGCAAACACATTGGTAACCATCGCAGTTGCCGCACCCACATACTGCGTAATGCTGCCCACATCAAAAGCTCCGCCCAGCGCCTTTAAGCAGGTGAACAGATAGATCATTCCCGTTGTGAGGGTTGTGATCCCCACCCCGAGGCTGGCATACATGCCCATTTTGCCCCGGGCCGCTCTGCCGAGAACACCGTGAACGCCAAAAGCGGAACAGTTTTTCCAATAGGCGCTGATCAGCCGCTGCTGGTCATTCATGCGGATATCGATGCTGCGTTTCGTATCCTTCCCGATAAATCCGAAATGTCCAAACAGCCGGTTTCCAAGGGTTGCTTCCTCTGCACCGTCGCTCCAGCACTGCGTGGACTTTGCGCTGAGACGGCCGGCAAAGATACTGACAAGCAGGATTCCGGCTGCCAGAACAAGTACAAATAAAGGATTGTTCAATACGGTCAGCCATCCGGCATCCGCCGGTACCGGAGACAGAAACAGGCTGACGGTCAG